>NZ_LASY01000066.1:0-9343 GCF_000973155.1 Grimontia sp. AD028
GACCGCAAGGACAACATCAAACATGACCTCCATCTGGATGTGGAGAATGAAAGGTTCCAGCATATCAAAGCTGACGATCATTTAACTGTCGATGGCAACACCTTGACACACGTTAAAAGTGACAAAACTATCGTCACTGACAGCTCCCTACATATTAAAGCGGGGGCCGCCCTGCTAAACGAAGCAGGCAGCGAGATCCACCTAAAGAGTGGTCATAAATCAGTGCTGGAGGCTTATACAGAAGTCACGCTCAAAGTCGGTGGCAACTTCGTCAAGATAGATCCATCAGGCGTTCATATCGTGGGTTCTGTTATCAACATCAACTCGGGTGGAAGTGCAGGATCTGGTTCGGGGTTTGGTGGAGTGATGCCGATTTTGCCAGGTGGGGTTCAAGCAGAGAAATCCCCTAAAGAAGCTGAGCAAGTTCTTTTTAGCGCAACTCAGTATGCTGCCAACCCGAAATTAATGTCACCCGATGCGTTAACCTACATGTCTTTAGCAGATCAGCCGCTCGCTAAATTATGCCAGAAAAGAACAGATGGGAGTTGCCCTCGCACTGACTGTCCCTGTCTTGGTAGAGGTTAAAGTGGATAAGTCTTTAGACCATTTTTTTCACCAAAGTGGCTATAGCAATTGGATAGTCGCTGATAAAGTCCGCGTGCCCGACATTTCAAGCTTTCTGTATACATACGAAACGACTGCTGAAACATTCACACTGTTTGAAGGCGGAAGTTATAAGCATATACACGAAATATCTCCTATTGCCTCTCCAGTTGAGGCAAGTTTTGCGCTCAAAGAACGCCTGACTAAAGACGAGGTTTTATCTTCAAGCTGCATATTTCTGCAGGCAAATATACAAGCAGATCCTTATCAACTCGTTGAGCATCTGCGAAGCCTACTAACAGTTGTTATCGATGAGCACCCCATATTTTATCGATATTACTCACCAGCTTTTTGGGATAGTTATGGAGAGAAAATCTCAAAGAGAGACTTAACCTCGATAATTCATCCTTTCAAAGTTTTAGGATGGCTATCCCCTAGTGGGAAGTTCAGAACTCTCGAAGCTCCAAAGCAAAAATCCATACCTAAAAAAGAAATATCCCGTTCACCATTACGTCTTCATTCGCCAATTTTTAGGGAGTTAACTTAGCAATATGTCTGGTCAATATCGTACCTATGTAATCAAGCAAGATGACTGCCTGAGTCTTATCGCCCAGAAGTTTGGCGTAAAAATAGAAGACATTGCCCATCTAAATAGTGACCAGATAGAAAACATTGACTTTATCTACGCAGGAGAAACTATAAAACTTTCTGGCAATGAAGCAGCTCCTATAGAGATAAAAACAGGGGAAAGGATACCGCTTCCAGAAGCACCCGAGGCAGAGAATTGTGGTAAAGATCTTTGTAGTTTCAGTACACCTGAGTTTGTCGACATCCTCTATGTTCCCTCACATCCTGGAAACAAAGATGGTGGAAAAAAATGGTATGCCGTCACAGATGTTGCGAAAAATGCCATTAAGAAAGAAATGTCGCTATTAGCCGAAGCTATGGTTAGTGACAGTCGAGAAGCATCACTACAAAACTTAAACAACCTCGGGATCTTATCAAAATTTGAAATGAAACCTCATGAAGCTTTTCTCGTAGATACAGATGCTAAAAGACTGCGCCACCTAGAGTGGCTTATTAGCACCATAAATTCTGGCGCTGCGAAACTCTATAAAAATGGCGGAGAGAATGGTTTTATTATTTCCGTCGCTGAACAGGAAAACCTAGACTACAAAAAACTACTTGGTCGCAAGGTCTTTTGGGAAAAGTTCAAACAATTTTATCTAGATTACACTCCTTCAGTCGTGCTGCTTAGAACAATCGGAGAAGCCGCTGATTTCATAGAAGAGATCGCAGAAAAAGAAAAAGAGGCTCAGCTAATGGAAAGGGCTAGGCTTGCTGCTCACCACGGAGTCCTAGAGCATCTAAACGACTCAATTGAAGAATTGAAAGAAAAGGCGGTAAAAGAAGCGAGAACAATAGTATCTAAGGACGGTACCAATTTTGTCTGGGATAAAGAGCAGAAGTATTTTACTAGTGAGAAGCAAAAAACCGTCTCCACACATATTAAAGATTTATTCAATGCTCGTCGATGGAGCGAAGATGAACTTGCACTAACTCCACATGACAAAGCTCTAAATCGTCTCAAAAAAGTATGGCTTACGGATGTACCCAAGGTTAATTCTCACATATCAATAGGGTTAAGCTCGGCAATACCTCCAGAACTTCTATATGCCAATAGTTTAACTTTGGCGCTTAGAAGGTTGAACAGCCTAGGTTATGTAATAAAAGAGCAATGTCTAACATTTGATGAGCTAGAAGGTACACTCCCCGAACATCAAGGACCAATAGCATTATCAAGTTCTAGCCAGTTTGAAAAATGGCGAAAAAATGACAATTTAACCTCTTTTTTTGGTGTGAAAGCTGCCTCTCTTGATAATTACAGTCTTGAACGGGAAGCTTCGTTAAGGGCTGCTCTACTCAAAGAACTTGGTATCCCTACAGGATCAGACGTTGCCCAAGATGCTATTAATCGTGCATCTAACAACATTTCATGGGCTTACTACCCAACACTCGCTCTGGTCAAAATACTAGATCGGACTTTGTCGAAACACATGTCTTCGCTAGGAGCAATTCTTAACGGGAACAATTCAGTACCAGGAATTTTTAACGAGCTAATAACCATAAAAAAAATTGCCCTCAACCGTTTAAATAAGCTACAAAAAATTGCTGAAAAACGCGCCACAGATAGAGATATAAAAAACATCAACTTAGTTGATGATATGCCCAAAAGCCTTCATCTAATATGGGATGAAAAAGAATACAAAGCGAAGGAGATGAAGAGAGGCATATTCAAAAATGAAGCAGGAGTTGCAAACCTGCAGGCAATTGAGTGTAGTCTAATATCAGACGGGGAATTAGGCTGGGTAAGGGGCCCTAGTTGGTTTATTCCAAGCCCCTCCGACAACTCCCACTTAGGTAATGTCAAGGATATTACTGAAAGCGTCATCCTTGCAGATCCGATAATGAACCCTGACACACCAGGGCATAAATTAGATGGCGCACTTGAAATTGTAAGGAAAGGCTTTCTTAATGGAAAAAACCCCTTAAATCTAAGTGATCAGATCATTACTTTTGATAAGTCTTTCTGGCATGACAGTTATCACTGGCAGGATGGAGTTGGTCCAAATGGAAAGTCGTCTGCTTACATAGCTAACGCCCAAGCTCAGTTTTTGAGACTTACAGTAAGCAGAGCAGGTGATCTCAACCTACCTGGCAGTAAGTTGGATGAACTGAGCACAGACATTTCGCTTAGTGGTTCTGCGTCAACGGAAGCTAGACTCACTTTAATGAGCGGAGAAATATCCTTCTCTACATATCTTCCAGAGAAGAACGGGTACAACTTGCGCATTTATTATGTTGCACAACCAGACAAAGCGAAGTTGCCAGAAACTAGGAGCTATGATGCAGGGCATTTCAGGCTAAAGCTATCCACAAAAATATATGGCGTAGCAGGTGCTAGTTGCTTGCTATCAGGCAACCTAGTTTTTGGACCTTCAGAAACAAAACCAGGGCATATTGGGGTCAAAGGAAAAGCATTTAAAGAGCCTGACTACAACATGTATGTAAAAGGCAGCCATACTATCCAGACCCGTAATATCAGCCAGCAGAATATACCTCAAGGTGTATCAACCCACGCTGGCGCGAAAATCGATCTGTTTGCCGGAGTAGAAGCGGGAGGGGTAGGCTCACAAGAAGTCTTTTGGTTACCCCCTTCTGTAAGAATAAATGGAGATAACCATGTTTATGACTTCATTGAACTTGGGAGCATTTCGGGACAATTTGCCGTCAATTATGGGATTGGTTTCTCTGGTGAATTGAGGATCGGTTTCCACAATGGACAGTTTTTCCTCATCACAGCAGCCAGACTAGTTTGTGGCCCCGGTGTTAGCGGGAAAGTAGCGATCAAAATCAACCCGATAAATGCTGACAGAGTTATTGATTGTCTACTCGCGATTTTGAAAGAGAGCGGATTTAAATATGTCGAAGTACTGGGTGATATTGATGTAGATGGCAACAACAAAGATTTCGAAGAGCTCAATCGCGTCCTCACCGTTGCCTTGGCATTGGGTTTGACTTTCGCTGAGGTCTTGCTGCTGCCAACTAAAACTTACAATGATTATCTTCAAAGTGTACTAGAAGAAGATTATGCCCCAATGATAGCGAAACACATTGTCGAACGTCCGAGTTCAAAAGTGGAAACATGGGTGAAGAATTTGCCACCAGAAACACTCTCAAGATTGTTCCTCAGTTTGAGCAATAAGAAGTATGACACTTGGCGTGCTTCTCCCAATACCGAGTATGTACCAGACTTCTTAGAAAAGGATGTCGACGTACTTTACGATGAAGTGTTAAAGGCACAGGCTATAGTAAAAATCATGGAATGGATATCTCCAAAAGATGATAAAGATAAAGATTCAAGGTGCTCGCAATTTGAAAAATCTTTGATACTGATGCAAGGAAATTTAGAGACTGCGCAAAACCAGATGGAAAAGTGTAGAAGATTTGCTGAAGGCTGGGGTACCTTAGCTAATTTCATATCCACACTAGATACCAACGGTGCAAATAATCTTAATTTCAGAGTAACAGAGACAAGAAATCTATTCAATAAATTGTCTCTAGTCTTATGTTCGAGAATGACATTATATGTAAATGAAAAAACCTACATTGCAACCGTAAAAGATGCTGTGCTGTATAGGGAGTTTTCCAGCGAAAACTATAGTGAATTTTCAGAGAAAATAAAAAACACTCCTGGCTGGAAAGAGAAAAAATGGAAAATTCTATGAAAATTAAAATGAAGAATATTCTTATACTATTATTTGTTATTTTGGCTACATATATTGCTGTTGAAAGCTACCCCAGTGGTTTTCAGAAAAAGATTGCGGAAGGTCCAAGCTTTCTATCACTCCAACTATCTTCATATTTAGATGACAACAAGGTCAATAGTGATCCCTACGCCGCCAGCCGATATCGCCCAGAAGATCCAATGTATTCCCCACTTCTGGCCATCCAATACGGAGACAAAGAGAGAGCCGAAGCTCTACTAACACCTCTAGTAGAAAAGGGCGATTCAGAAGCCATGTTTTGGTTAGCAGAAATTACCTACGGACAAAGTATCTACTCAGGGAATACTGCCGGCGAATTATTTAAAAAAGCTGCCGAACTCGGTAACCCATACGCGGCGATCAGATTAGACAGTAGAAACATTGAATGTACTCGATATATGGGACATCACTGCAGCGAAGAATGGGGAGAAAAGGGTAGAGTAATACTGAAAAAATTGGCCGAAACTGGTGATGCTAGAGCTGGATATGCTCTTTTTCAGCATGATGTTATGTTGGAGAAGGGGAATGGAGTTTCTTTAGGGGAAGATAGTTTCAGTACTTTGGCAAAAGCTGCCGTTGATGGTGTAAAAGATAATTATTATTACCCATTAATGACACTACTAAATTTTTATCAACTAAATGCTAGCTACCCAGTTTGGAATAGAAGTTATGATTCTGATGATGGCAATCATATTCTTTCTGAAAAAGATAAAGACATTATTAAATCTCTTTATATGCTATCTGTAAATAACAACGACATCTATTCTATTAATGTAGCCCTTTCATATAGCAAAAGTAATAACAACTCAATTCTAGATGATGAGTACATTGATAGGCAAAGAATAAGAACATTACCGATATGGAGTACAAAATTTGGATATGCACCTGCCTATGCAAGAATAGCAATACTAGATAGAGATGCTCTTTTTCAAGGTGCCGCATGGGCAATAGTTAATGATATAATGAGAAATGATAATAATTTCGATTATGGAAGTTGGCTTACTAGTTTTGAATATATAATAACAAGTGAATTTAATCAGAAATTTTTAGACCAAAATGAACTTAAAAAATCTCAAGAGATCTCCAAGGAGCTAATACAAACCCTTACTCCAACGATCTATCTCGATGAGAATCAAACTTATGTTCTTTAGCCATAGCTATACTTAACCCAATAACTTCCCCTTTATCCCATTAAACACCGCCAGTACACGATCGCGTGCTGGTTTGTGATCGGCGATAAATGACAGGTATGTCAGCGCGCTATTCTCATAGTTCTTTGGTAAATCAAGATTCAGATCGCTAGCGTTTCGATATATCCTAGGCCAATTCGTAACGTTAAACTCTTTTTTTAATCTTAATGATGATGCTGCTCTTTTTTGGCAGGATGATGTAAGTACCGACACATTGAAGTTAAAAAATAACTGAGGCGAAACATGCCAAAAAGAATCAATAAAGTTTCTGATGACCTTTGGATCGGAGACGAGCAAGAAGGCTACGCGCCGCATTTTAGAAATACAATCAAAAGAAGAGGAAAAGGTTTTAGTACTGGTTTTGGTACTAGCCATATCATGGAGGACGTTCTTAGCCCTCCCGCAAAAACTGTGGAGCTAGTTGATGAAAACGAAACAGATGAAGGCGGGTTTTATGACGCATCTTATCTCCTTTTCTCAGCGGGAACGCATGGAGATTTCATTGATATGAGAGTGAACAGCGTGCATAACAGGCAAACTCTGACTCGCTTTTCACAATTTTTCATGTTCCCAATATTTTTATTTACATATCTAGTTATAAGATTACTTCGCGACGACACTCCTTGGCTATATTTAGATCCAGCCGAATTAGGCATTCTTATCTTCGTATTTGTTCTGTGTTTTGTTGAATTTTTTCGACCAATACGAACCCCTGTTAGATTCCATCATAAAAATCAGGAGGTTTACGTTTACCACAAAAAAGCACTATATCGGATCCCTTGGAGTGAATGCGAAATCGCTTCAATGTATGCACCTCACCATGTCGGTTATGGTGCTTTTTCGGATGCATATAATCTAAACCTTTGGTTGTACCCCAAACACTGTGTAGAAGGAGAATGCGGAAGCCAGCCAGTAGCTTTAAACTTGGTAACTGCGGTAGGCGAGCATGGAGAAGTATATACCTATTGGGAGTATATCCGCCGATTTATGACTAAGGGAGAAAAGGGTATCCTAACAGGAAACATGCAACAAAAAGTGCTCTTTAGTTTTCCTAACCCTGAATGGAACACAAAAGCCAAAGTGATTGGTTGGTGTTTGTCACCAATCTTTTATGGGTTGTTGCCTTTTATTTCCCCCTCACAGTTTGCTATTCGCTTTAACCCAATCAAAGACCATTGGCCTGAAGAGGTTCATAAGTGGACCGGGAAAACCATTGATTGGCACTAAGCTAAGCCCAATAAAAGCCAGCACATGATCATGTGCTGGCTTGCAATCTAAGAAAATCAGTTAGTTGTTAACTCTCCACCAAGAATAAACCAATGTTGAGGGCAGACTAGAGGTTTGATGGGTGAGTAGAGAAAACAGTCAATGAATTCTAAAGTGATGTTTAATAAGCCATTCAACTCTAGCTCATTTGAGTTACAGAGCAAAAGACTACCGAACGGACTGGTTGGAAAACTATTATCAAAAGGTAAGGTATTTCCTTTTGCTATAGCTACTGAGACTATTTCAACCGCTGCAGTTAAAGATTTCCCCCCTTCCGCAATGCGGAAAGCAGAGAAGGATAAGATCAAGCCTCTTTTCTGGAATGAAGAAGAGCTTTTTCAAGAATCTTTCAGTATGTGGTCTCAGATCTACTTTATGTTCTCAGCGCTCGTCAGAGTTTTCTTGTTTTTGTTCCTCCCGCTCTTTTACATCCTACTATTCGTGGGCTTGGCCTTTGGAGAGGGTGGCTGGGATGAGAGAAAACAAGATTTTTATGATGTTACATTATATATATTCATCCCACTTCTTATTCCCTACTTGCATTACAAGTTAGTTAGTCAAGGTTACTTTTTCCTTGCTCCATTCCTGCGATCGAAGCCTCTGTTTCGTTTAAATCGAACGGAAGGGACTGTCACGCTATACAAAGATAACGGGGAAGTGAATTTCACACATCCTTTCATAGAGTTTGATTGTGTCCTTATGTCTTCTCCTACTGCACAGGGTCATCTCAACTATGTTTTGACATTGGCTCACAGATACAACAACTACTCTGTTGGGGTCCCGTTACACACACTGATTGGCAGTAACCAAATGGTGGCGGAGTATCATCGACTTTGGAATATGATCCAGCGATATATGGATGTTAGCCAGCCAATGCCAGATATCATGGTGCTTGAGCCGTCACGTAGCAGGGATGCGATAACAGAAGCGCACGACAAATGTATTAAGCGCCCTACTAGATACTGGAGAGATATGTCAGACGAAGAATTTTCAGAGACAATTGAGAAGATTAGACAAGAACAGGAAGAAAACCCTTCCTTTGGACACGTTCTAAATATTTTTAAAGACGACTAATATATCTCACCCCAACAACTTCCCCTTAATCCCATTAAACACCGCCAGTACACGATCGTGTGCTGGTTTGTGATCGGCGATAAATGACAGGCATGTCAGCGCACTATCCTCATAGTGTTTCGGTAGTGCCAGGTTCAGATCGCTAGCGATAGTGCGAACATAATCGAGTTGCTTCTGTGATGGTAATTTCAACTCATCCGGGATCGCGTCTTGAATCGTATCTGTCAGTTTCTCGGAAAAGTCCGGCCAGTCATTGAGGTTGATCTTTGTTTCTTCTGCCAATCTCAGAAAGCGTTGCTGTTCTTCGCTAAGCGAATAGGTAAAGGTGACTGCGCCAACCGAAAACTCGACTTCTTTCATTTTTATACTCTTATCGAAACTGCTGTTTTCTCGATGCTATCAATGCAGTCGCTTGAATGTTGTCTGACTCCTGCGAGTTTTCATCCATGAGTTTCTCTCTGATCTTTCGGCCAAATCTTGCTCGCTGAGCAACTTTTCGCCCAACCCACAAGCAATACCTTGCTCTCCCCTTTTCATGATTCATCTAACTCACTGTTTTCATTGAACTCCATCGCTGGCACACCCCTTGCGTTATTACCCACGTAGTAAACAACCTCCTCCGAATTTTTATAGGGAAATTAAGATGCCAACTCCTTGTTATATCGCCATCGAAGGCAAAACCCAGGGCAACATCACTGCCGGTGCCTTCACCGCTGACTCTGTCGGTAACATCTACGTGGAAGGCCACGAAGACGAGATGCTGGTCCAGGCCTTTGACCACATCGTGACTGTACCGACTGACCCGCAAAGCGGTCAGCCGTCAGGCCAGCGTGTTCACAAGCCGTTCAAGTTCACCGTGGCGCTGAACAAAGCCGTACCCCT
>NZ_LASY01000067.1:0-73813 GCF_000973155.1 Grimontia sp. AD028
AGATGTGTATAAGAGACAGGCGTTTGTGGGGACTTTCTCCTGCGTTATCGGCTTCTCATGTAGGCCTGCTACACATCGAAGCCTCTGCCTTGAATAAAGCCCCCCACAAACTGCTGCAAAAATCATCACTAAAGGTCAACAGACCCTGGAGTTTCTTCGATTTCAGGCATTAAAAAACACCGCAGTTGCGGTGTTTTTACTAACCCTCGCCCAGCTAAGCACCCGGCGTCGGATCTTTTTTCGGGCTCTTGAACACGTATTTTGTCCCGTCGTAAATCAGGTTAGACAGCAACCGACGGCAGTTCGCCTTTCCGGGTTCATCAAAGACCATACCGTAATTCTGCTTACCCCGCTTTTTACGGCAGTTTTTCACGGCGCCACTCAAGGCGTAAGTGTCGCCATTGGAGCCGTTGATAACTTCCAACACAATTTTGGTGTCCACATCAAATTCTGGGGAAATGGCATCAAAACTAAAGCCACACCCACCGGATGAAACGTCGGTCAACACCACACGCAATTTGCGGTTTGAGAGCTGAATATCACCAGGAAGTTTAAGTTCATAGCGCACTTCATTACGCAGCAACACCAGTTTTGCTTGCTGCGGTACAGGGAAAACCAGAAGCTGAATAGGCCTGTACACCACATGTTCTATTCGCGTTCTGAAACGAACCAACGCCCCTTCACCTTGCTCAGAAATGCCTTCAATATCGACGTTGAAACCTTGCATGAAGAACTCTTCATATTCGGTCTTCTGAAGGCGAGGCATCGTGAAGAAGATATGTTGCTGGTCATCAAACCCAATAAAGTTGGATTTGAAGTTAAGACGTTGCCCCAATGGCGTCACAATCTCCAACGAAGCTTCGGTGCCATGTTGGATAAAATCCATGGCCTGAAGCCCCATAATGACGCGTTCTTTTTGTTTTGCCGGCGGCTTTTTCACTTGAGCCGAATTTGTGTTCATCTAACATCCTCGCCGGAAATGCTGCTCTGAATGGGATACCTTTTGCCGTTAACAGAAAGTGGCTTTGATGTTTTCTTGGAGGCACTTTCGGCAAACCCTGAGTGTTACGTGCTTGCTCTGCTATCGACTGAGCTTATTAAAACTGTTGGATATTTTTACAAAAAAATCACAACAAACGTTGGCTAAACAACTCATTGCATTAATAACTTATAGGCAAAAGAACACATTATTTCAAAGTGATAGTTACTGTTTCATAATTAATAAAACTATCATTTCACCTTGTTTATCCAAGGGTTTTCTGAACACTCACTCTCAAGAATAAAATTCACAATTGAAACTTTTTGTTTTCTTTTGTGACAGTGTCATCAAATAATTTCTCAAGAATCTCAGCATGTGACCGCTATTGGCATTAAGGGGCATTGTTCAAAATGTGTGCAATCCCAGCATCACATATCGACGATCGTTCACCTTGTTACGGCGACCATTGAGAGGTTTGTTATGGCTAATCGCTTAGTAAAAACAGTCTGCTTTTTCATGGGGATTCTCTTATCACCAAGTGCGTTAAGTGACCGCAGGGACAACACCTTCCCGGATTCGATTCAAATGAAGAATGCGCTCTTTGCTCTGGGGTTTGACGAACCGTGGAATGCAACAGAAGACGGAGAAAAGCAAACCCTGACCAACGGGGAGTTGTGGATTCGTGAAGGCAATTACTTTGCCGTGATGGCGGTACATGATGACAACGAGCAAGTCATGCAACTCTCGCTGATCAATAATCTTTCTGTCTGTGCGCAATTAGGTATTGCTGCAACAGGTGATTCTTCAAAATCGGTTTTCAGTGCTTTTAGCCATCTCACCGGACAAGCCTTAACCCAGCCAGAAACCACTGCTTTCAATCAGCACCGTGCTTTTCATTACCATGTGTTGATCACCGAAGCGATCGCAGAGAGAACCCTGATGCAATGTGGTGTTAAAAATCAATGAAATAAGTTCGCCGCCTTACGGGTCTCATTATTAAGACTAGAATTTTAGAGATACCGATATAAAGGCAAAGGGACTTATGACAGATACCACACACTATCAGTCGCCGACCCGCGCGGTGCTTCACTACGTCACCGCCGTGTTTATCTTCACGCTCTATGGCGCCAGAGTCTGCCCCTTTATCGATGCCTTGCCCACTGCCGTCCTCTTCATCCAAACCGCGACCGTGTTCATTCTGCTCTATTTTGCCCGTTTGATTATCCGCGCTGTAAAACATGACGAAGCGAGTCTGGCCACCAATGTGGGTTTATTTACGATTGTCGGGATTGGCTTTGCCGCCTGGTACTCGGCTCTTTACGATTTTCCTCTCGATAGCAATCTCAAGGTCATTTTCGGTATGGCCCTGCTGGGCATTGTGATTAATCTGGATTTGGCCATTTCCAACGCTCGCCACCTCTCCAAGCACAAGATTGATAAGAACCAAATGCCAGACAATATCAAACCGCTAGCGGGTCAAATCGGCTTGGGTGCCATGTTCCTCACCGTGATGGTCACCGTGCTACTGGGGCTGGTCGTGACGAAAGATTTGTTGTGGCTGGTTGAACACACTGAACATCAGGTCGACATTGCAGACATCGACAGCATCCTGAAAGAGTTCGTGTATGTTGCAGGCGTCGTTTTGGCATACATCGCTCTGATATCTTTTAACGGCAGCGCACTGATCAACGAACAACTCACCCGCCAGACCAACGCCATGACATCCGCGGCGTCCGGTAATTTCGATGAAAGAGTCCCTTTGAACCAGACCGGTGAGCTCAGCGTCATTGCCTACTACACCAATAAGATGTTTGGCGATCTCAAGAACAGTTATGACGAGATTAACCGCACCCGCGATGCCACCATTATCGGGCTTTCTACCTTAGCGGAAGTCCGTGACAACGAAACCGGCGCGCATATTCTTCGCACTCAGCATTACGTCAAAGCCCTGGCCGACGTGCTGAAACGCCAACCGAAATACTCGAGCTACCTGACCGAAGAAACCATCGACCTACTCTACAAATCAGCACCGCTGCACGATGTCGGTAAGGTGGGTATTCCGGATTCGATTCTGCTCAAACCCGGCAAGCTGACAGACGAAGAATTTTCCATCATGAAAACCCACGCGCAGCTTGGCGCAGATGCCCTCAGCATCACCGAGAAAAGTGGCGATGGCATTGCCTTCCTGCGCTTTGCCCGCGAGATTGCTGCCACCCACCATGAAAAATGGGACGGTTCAGGGTATCCAAAAGGTTTGTCCGGCGAAGAGATCCCCCTCTCAGGCAGGTTAATGGCGCTGGCAGATGTTTACGATGCACTGATTTCCAAGCGCGTCTACAAACCCGCTTTCAGCCATGATGAAGCCAAAGCCATCATTTTGGAGGGACGATGCACCCACTTCGACCCTGCTGTGGTGGATGCATTTCTGGCCTGTGAGCATACCTTTATCGATATTGCCCAGCAGTACAAAGACGAAGATGTGAAGGCGGCTTAAACCGCCTGCAGCACCTTCTTCGAAAGCTTAGACGTGACAGGATAACTTCCTTGCCATAGTTCTTTGGCAAATACCGATGTTTTTTCGGGATGCGAGAACACCCAGCATTCATGTCGTGCACGGGTCAAGGCAACGTAGAACAGGCGTCTTTCCTCCGCATGTTCCATTTCATCTGCCACTGACAGCAATGCAGATTCCAATCCTTCACCTGATGATTTGGCCGGAAACGTGCCGTCATCCACATCCAGAATAAAGCTGTAATCTGCTTCAAGACCTTTACTGCCGTGTGCCGTGACATAGCTGATGGAAAGACTCGGATACTGACTCTGCCACTCACCAAGAGATTCTGGTTTGTTGGCGTTATTACGCCCCATCAACAACAGGCTGGTTGGTTTGTCGCCAGCGGATTTTGCCAGTTTCTCCAATACCGACTCCACCGCATCCGAGGGCATCAAATGCACCGCTTTTTTCTTTTGCTCTCGTGCACTGTCGAGCGGTTTGCTGAGTTGCTGTGGGTCAACCTGAATAAAGGTATTGGCAACAGCGCCAATCTGAGAATTAAAGCGATAAGTGGTATCAAGATAACGAATCACACCAGAAGGAAAACGGCTCATAAAACCCGTGGTCAGGCTGACATCAGATCCCGCAAAGCGGTAAATGGCCTGCCAGTCATCCCCCACCGCAAACAGCGACGGCGCACGGTTTCGTTTACCGCCGCAAAGTGCTTCCAACAAAGCAAGGCGCGCTGGCGAAATGTCCTGATATTCGTCGACCATAATGTGATCGTATCGCGCCCCAAAAGCTTCGCTTTTCTTGGAAAGCAGCTTGGTGGCTTCTTTGATCAGGCTGTTAAAGTCGAAAGCCTTCTGTTCTTTCAGCGCCGCGAGGTAGCCTTTTAGCACTGGCTGAACCAATGCCAGTTCACTTTCGGCTTTTTCGTCGCCTTTAATCGATGCCTTAATCGCAGTTGCTGATTGGCTTTGTTGCGCCAGCAAATCCACCAGTCGCCACAGCCACCTTTGCAGCTTAGCCTCGTGAGCCTGTTCCACCAGCGGACGCTCTGCCGATACCCCCGGAATTGACCACTGCGCCAAATGCTTGAGCCAGCGCTTTTCAACCGTAGGCTGTGCGAAGTTTTCCGCCAGCCACAAGGTCATCCAACTGCGTTTGGCTTCTTCATCCGTCGCTATCGTTGCAATGTTAGCGTCCTGCCCAGAAATCTCTTTGATTGCCTTGAGCGCAAAGGCATGGAAGGTCGAGGTTTCCACGCCATTCAAACCCGCTTTCGCCAAACGCTCCGCCATTTCCTCGCTGGCTTTCTTACCAAACGCCAACATCAGAATACGCGAAGGTTCAGTTTGCTGGCTGGCAACCAAATACTGCGCCCGTGCCATCAGCACACTGGTTTTGCCCGAACCCGCACCCGCCAACAACAAGTTGTGGTTATCGTCCATCAACACCGCCTGACGCTGTGAATCATTCAACGGTGATGATTCCACCCCATCAAACCAGGTTGACCAACGCGCTAACTCTTCATCACGCCATGCAGTATTTCGGGCGTTGCGCTGCGCTTCACCGTTTTGCAGCCAGCCATAGAGTGATTGATAAAGCGCAGGATTGGCTGTCGCCATCACTTGCGGTAACACACCGCACCGCTCAAACACTTCCTGCGCTTTCACCTGCCACGCTTTCAAATCTTCAAATCGCAGAAACCCCGAGAAGTCGCGCAACTCATCACGCAGCGCAACCAATTCCGGCTCCACCAGCATGAACTTGTTCTGTTGCTTACCCAGCCACGCTTGATAGTGCTCAGAGAGTGTCTCAGCAAACTCATGCACCTGATTCCAGGGCAAACCATAAACCGTGATTTTCTGTGCGGGCCGATCTGCAGGAGAAACAATGAAAGTCAGTCGCCCCCAAACCAGACCGCGAGACACGCGGCACTGTCCATCCCAAATGGAAAAAGGGACGGTTTGCGTCATTTGTTTGGATTCAAAAACCAGTTGGTTTTCGTCCAGCGCGATACTGTAGTGATCGCCCTGTACAAACCACTGAGCCAGATTGGAGGCGGAGAGTTTCATGGTTGGATTCTATTTTCCTGTCTATATGTACAGCATATCAATTTCAGGTGTTATTTATAGCCCAACAACGCAAAGAGTTTAGATAGATGAATGAAAATCAAGCAAAAGGACGCTTTCCCTGTCTTGTCCAAGCGAAATAGTCTTCCTTTTTGATCTCGTCCCTTGGATGACACCTTTAATCTGCTATCTTAGCCACACTTGCCTTAACGCTGCATTGAAATGATTTCAAAGAAAACTTCTCTTACATTCAGGGAATACTGGGCCAACAGCCGCATTAACTACAGCGTCCGCGTGTTTATCGCTCTCGTTGGTGTTGCCCTTCCTTGTTGGTGGTATGGCGCCTCAGAAGCGATCACACCACTGGTTCTTGGCATTATTGCCTCTGCACTGGCAGAAACAGACGACAACTTCTCCGGCAGACTCTCTGCGCTGCTCACCACCCTTTTCTGTTTCGCCGTCGCCACCTTCTCCATTGAGCTGCTTTTTGATTACCCATGGTGGTTTGTTACCGGTCTCATGACCTCAACCTTCGGTTTTATCATGTTGGGCGCGATAGGTGCGCGGTATGCCAGCATTGCATTTGCATCCTTGCTTATTGCTGTTTACACCATGCTCGGCGCGCACGAGTCACAAAACCTTTGGTATCAACCTTCACTTCTGCTGGCAGGTGCAGCGCTTTACGGCGTTATTTCACTGATTTGGCTGCTGCTGTGGCCGCACCAGCCGGTACAACAAAGCCTCGCTGCATTGTTTAAATCCCTTTCCGGTTATCTCGACCAGAAATCAGAGATGTTCCACCCAAGTAGAGATTTAAAACCACAGCCATTGCGTCTGCGTGATGCAAAAGAAAATGCGCTGGTTGTCACCGCGCTAAACACAGCCAAAGCCGCGCTGCTAAACCGTGTTCGTGGCGGCAGACTGAGCGACAGCAACCGCCAATACCTCAAGATTTACTTTCTGGCGCAAGACATTCACGAGCGCGCCAACTCCTCGCACTACCGCTATCAGGAACTGGCAGAAGTCTTCTTCCACAGTGATGTCATGTTCCGCCTGCAGCGTCTTTTGCACCTGCAATCCAAAGCGTGTTTGGAAGTTTCTCAATGTCTGACTCTTGGACAGCCTTACCGACACGGTGAAGAGAGCGTAAAAGCGCTGGATGAATTGAACGAATCCCTGCTGTATGTGAAAGCGCAGAACAATCCAGAATGGACACCATTACTGCCGCAGCTCGATTTCCTGTTCCGAAACTTAGCGACCGTAGAGCGCCAGCTTTCCAACGTCAGCAACCCGGATGCCACACAAAGCGATGAAGACAAAGAGATCGCCGATTCAGATGCGCACGGCTTCCGTGACAAGCTTTCGCGCATTCGCGCCCAGTTAACACCGAAATCTCTGCTGTTCCGTCATGGTGTGCGTTTGAGCCTCGCTTTGGCGGTCGGTTACGGCATTATTCAAGGCTTTGACCTCACCCGAGGCTACTGGATTTTGCTGACTATCCTGTTTGTCTGTCAGGCCAATTACTCCGCCACGCGTAGCAAGCTGACAGAACGTATTTCAGGCACTTTGATAGGTTTGTTGGTGGGTTTGCCGCTGCTGACTCTGTTCCCGGATTTGACCGGACAACTGGTATTAATGGTGCTGTTCGGCGTGCTGTTCTTTGCGTTCCGAACCACCCATTACGCCGCCGCCACCGCGTTTATTACCCTGCTGGTATTGATGTGTTTTAACCAGTTGGGTGAAGGCTACGCCGTGATACTGCCGCGCCTTGGCGATACCTTAGTTGGCTGCGCCCTTTCCGTGTTGGCAGTACGTTTTGTGTTGCCGGATTGGCAGGCTCACCGACTGCGCGGGATCATGAAAGATTCTGTTGCGGCTAACCGAGATTATCTGGCGCAGATTATTGGCCAATACCGCATTGGTAAGCGTGACAACATGGCTTACCGTGTCGCCCGTCGTGAAGCGCACAATGGTGATGCCCAGCTTACGACCGCTATCAGTAACATGCTGGCGGAACCTGGCCGGTATCGCACAGCCACTGATGAAAGTTTCCGATTCCTTTGCCTGAACCACGCCATGCTGAGTTATATCTCTGCACTGGGCGCACACCGCATGCAAATGGACGACGACAGCATTCACGAGTTGGTTTCCAAAGCGCACCGTGGCATTCACGAAGAACTGGATTGTCTGGTGTCGAAGCTTTCAGGCGAATCGTTCGAGAAAACGCCGTTTCTTGATGAAGCGCTAGGCAAGCACCTTGAACGCTGGCGTGAAGAAGAAAGCAGCTCTGCCCGTATGGTGCTGCAACAGCTGCATTTGATTCACCGCATCATGCCGGAAATGCACAAACTGACCGATGAACTGGCGAAGAAAGCGTTAAAGAGTTCGAAGTCCTGATTCGGCTCTCAGATGACAAAAACACCTATTTTGAAGGCCTTAAAATGCTCAACTACACTGAGATAAGTTTGCGTCTCAAAAATGAGCCTCACCTGAGAACAGATAGTAAAGGGGAGCTCAATAACATGAGATACGCCAGTTGTGTTGAGGAAGGTCTATGTCATCAAAAAACGGCTTTAAATCGCTATTTACAAGAATGAGGCTCATCCACTGGGTGGGTATTTTGCTTCTTCTCGTCAACGCTCTACTGTTAACCGAAAATACCTATTCTGTCATTATCCAGCTCGTCCTTGTCGGTGTTCTGCTCATCCATGATATTGATGAGAAAAAATGGGGTGTCGACTCTCTGGAACAAACGAAGGAATACCTGAAAAACTTCGAGCGAAATGACCTCAGTGTCAAAAACGAAGTGAAATCCTCACTGAACAGTGAAATGACCGACTTTCTGCGTGTCATAGAAAACTTCAGAATCAATATCCGCAACACACTTCAAGCTATTGATGAATCGTCAGTCGAATCAAAAACACTGTCTGACTCAATGTTTATGAAAGTGAAGAATATCAATGCAGACCTTTTAGAGCAGGACCAAAACTACGAAGTTGCCAGTACCAACCTCTCCTCTTTGAGTTCATTCTCTACTTCTATGGTACAAACCCTCAAAGAGACAGCCTCTTCCACCGAGCAAGTAAGAGGTGATTTGGTGGATATAAGCACTAAAAATATGTCATCGCTTCAGCAATTAGATAACTACGCCAATAGCGTTGAACAGATGTACATGTCGTTTACTGAGCTGAAAGCGCAGGCAGAGTCTATTGAAAAATTTGTTGAGGTCATTAAGTCCATCTCGGAGCAAACTAACCTCTTGTCTCTGAATGCAGCGATAGAAGCAGCCCGCGCCGGTGACCAAGGACGCGGATTTGCCGTTGTTGCAGATGAAGTGCGTCAACTGGCTTTATCGACGCAAGACAGTCTGGGAGACATCACCAAGATCGTCGGAGAAATTCGTAATTCGGTGGTGCAAATCAGTGAGCGACTGACCGCGCAGAAACAAGAGCTGTTAGACATCATCTCTCATTACCAAAGCTCCAACCAAACGGTGGAAGAAGCGGTGGTTTCTATTGAAAAAGTGGTCTCACTGATTTCGGCAGAGGACAATAGCAGCGGGCTCGATCAACTCATCAACCAAATCGAGCACTTAAATACATCGATGTTGAACATCAAAGCTTCAAAAGACTCCATCGTGACGCTCAGTGAGCAGATCAGGGGAGATAACGAAAATCTCGTCAATTCAAATGAAGTGTTAAAGCAACGCGTTGGTCAGTTCACACTGAATTAGCCGCTCCCGCACCGCTTTCATAGACCGCATTAAAAGCTAACACCCCGGCAATCTGCTTGCCGGGGTGTGTTGTTTTTGTCTGTTTCATCGAATCATCCACTCTCGAATCTGCATCACATTTCGGGCATTCCAATTACTCTCTCTTTGGAACTGTCTTTACTTTCCACCCAAATCGATAATAATTATCACTTGCGAATAGTTATCATTATGATTGAGGCGCAGTGATATGGATGATTGGAGAAACTTGATATTGGCGGGGAACCAATACTTCGCCATTGATGAGATGGAGCATGCTGAAGACAACTACTTCGATGCCCTCACCTTGCTGGATGAGAACAGCGAGTCTCTGTTCACAGACCGCGAAAAGCTCTCAGCCTGGCTGGCCTGTCATCACAACCTCGCCACCGTTTACAAGCAATCAGATCAATCTGAGCTCGCCCGATTCCACCTTGAATCGCCGCTGGAAATCATCGAAGTCCAGTTGAAAAAGGCCTCACCGGACCACCAGCATTTTGTTGAGCTTCTAAAAGCTTATTCAGCCGGACTCAGTGAATTGGTCGTGTTTAAACAAACTGCCCAACGCGCTGCCTGAGCGGCCGGAGGAAACCATGTTCAAGAACTTCACACTGCTTGCCCTTCTGTTTCTGTTCAGCACAGAAGCGCTCGCCCACAAAGGCCACGATCACGCGCATTGGACAGCCGATTTCATTCACTTTCTGTGGCTAATGCCAATCCTGTTTGGCTGTGCGCTCATCATCTTTGCGATTACTTATCTGGATAAGAAATCCAAGTCACGGAGATAACCACCATGCTTCATTCTCTGATGGAACGCCTCGACCACACATTCTCTTTCGGCAGAGTTTCTGCCCACTGCGATATTCCCTGCAAAATCTACGATCCGGTTCATGCGCAAATCGCCGTTCTGACGATGATCCGTATGATTGACCTGCTCAACGAGTTGCCAGAGCAAGGTCTGACTAAGCAACAGAAAGCGACGTTTGCCCGCCTGATTGAACAGAAAGAAGAGCACGGTAAAAAGCTGAAAGAAGAAGTTCGGATTATCTGGGGAGATTATTTCAAGCAGCCACAGCTTGACCAGTTTCCGGAAATCCACTCCCTGACCCATGAAATCATGATGCTGGCGTCAGTGGTTAAGCAGGAATCAGACAAGGACGCGGCACTGAAACTGTTGGATAAAGTGAACCGCTTTGCAGAGATATTCTGGGCAACCAAAGGCGTGAAAACCTATACGGCAGACTGTCCCTATCTCCCCGAGTTGCCAACTTTGTATCCTGACCTCAAGCCCTAAATGCCTAAAGCGAAACCTTTGAGATGCTGAAGATCATGCGTATTGCGGGCTCCTCAATGAGCCCGACACTCAACACAGACGATTACGTGATCGCCATCCGCCAACCCAAATGGTGGCCGAAGAAACGCGATCAAATATACCTGTTCGACCACCCAAGCATGGGGTGGATAGTGAAAAGGTTTCAGAAAACCACACTCGGCAGTTTCTTCACATTCCGTGGTGAACACCCGTTCAGCATCACAGAAGAAGCTATTGGCCCTATCGACAATCAATTACCGCTGTATCGTCTAGTCTTGGCGATTAAAGCAGAAGAACCCTAAGCCACCTTAGCTAACCAACGCCGTCCGCATTAAAACTCCAATACCCTGTTAAACACATAACGGACATATCCATCGCGCAACACTGTACCGCGGGAAACAAATTCCACTGTCCAAAGCGGATAACTTCTCGATTTCAGCCCCAGCGAGTCAACAAACTCCATCGCTTCTGATTGGGTGAACTCAACCTCTTTAGGGAACATATCTCCAACGTCCTCTGTCGACTGATCCTCGGGCGCTTCGACACGACAGTGGAAGACGGTATTGATGGGTTCAGGCTTGTATCGGAGAAATTTAGCGTAGAGCTTGGGATGACTTTTGATGTAAAGATCCAAGTCGTGTTCAGCCTCCCCTTTTACAGGGAATAATGAGTTGGGAGAAAAGAATTCCTGAGTAAATGCTGCCTTGCCCGTATCGTCGATAAACCGCTTCGCGAATACTAGCGTTTTATCTTCAAGTGCTTTGCGTGAAGGGCTGAACGCCTTAAAAAGCTCAATACGGTAGATCTGCCAAACACCAGATTGCGTGGTGAACACCCAATCGCCAGTTTTAAATTCAAACATCCATACCTCTCTGGCTGTTTTTTCCAGCGCAAAATCCATTGTTCGTCATGCTCTCATTGCCGCTTCTATCAATACGACACGCTCAGCATTACCTTCGACAATCTGTCGTTATTCTTCCCGCGGTTCTTCAGGTGAAGGCATTGAAGGGTCTTCACCTGTAATATCCTGATAGGCGAACGAGAGCGCGATAACCGCCAAAACCGTTACATAGGAAATCATGAGGTTGGTTGCCAGAATGGCATACAGGGGAGAATTTTCAGGCGCGGTATAGGCAATCAGCGCTGTGATGGGAATAAACACAATGCCAAAGATAAAAGGAGCAATCACCACCACGCCGATCATCAGCCAGGTTTTTTGCACCGTTTGCGCCCAGGCATAAGGAAAAGAGACACCTTTCCCCATCGCAATCGCGGGGAACACCAAGCTAAGTCGACACCCGAAGACCAAGCTGATAATCAACAGGAAAATGAACAGCGAGCCTATCCAATTCATCGCAAAGGCCATGAGCAAATACGCGACACCAAGTCCCATATAATGCAGCCAAAACCAGATTTCGATTTTGCCGAAGGTAAAGCGCCCAAAGGTCGGCACAGAATCCGGCCCCATTAACACAACCCGATGCACGTTTACCGCGAGAATGGTACTGAGCACACTCCACAAGAAGTAGTCGACCCACACCATCCATTCACTGTCAGAAGAAAACGCAGCCACTTCCAGTGCGGCCGTCAGAAGAATGGGGATGAGAGTGACGCGAAACAGCAACCCCTTGTAGCTATATGCAAAGTTAAACGCTGAGGAAAGAATGTTTCCGAACATCGCCAAATCCTTTTCAATCCATTGAACCCACTCGCCATAGAAGCGAGTCACTGCATCCTTTCACCAAACTATCGCAATTCTCCTTACAACTATCGTTCAAAACTAAGACGCGATGGAGAAAATTGATAAGCAGGAATCCGTCATAGGAAGAGGTTTTGCGCGAGAAGCCTTCCCTAGGTAAGCCCCTAGAGAAGGCGAAAAGAAAGTGGCGGAAAATGCCTAGTAAAGAATCACATCAGAGTCGCTGGCTCGGGGAGAACTCACCTGCCCACCAGCACTTGGGTCAAGGTCAACTTGCAGCGTCACTTCCTCACGCAGTGGGCGCACAAACGTCGCATTCACGCCGACAAAGGAATAAGTGCCAGCAGGGAAAACACCGCCATTGCCGATGTAGGTAAAAGTGTGGAGACCACCGACCGAGCTGTATGTCCAATCCGCATTACTCACGTTGCGACCATTTAAACTCATCAATGTTGGATCATACTCCACCCCAAAGTAATCGCCTGACGGAAGGGTAAATTTCACCGGATGGACGCCATTGCTATCGACGCCATTAATTTCGCCGACGAACACCACAAAGCTCATGTCGCCGACATCCTGACCCGCAAAGTTACTCGATCCGGTTATGATGCTCGTGACATAGCTCGGCGGGTTAAACGTCAAGAAAGGGAGTTTTTCTTCAGCGCTGGCCGCATGGCTAAACAGGATAGACAGAGAAAAAACTGCCGCCAAGACACCGGAACTTTTCATGGTTTTTAACGATTGGGTAAAGCTCGAAAACGGACGCATACTCATACCTCTTTGCAATGCAGAGAATGCAAACAGGTAAAAGTGAAATATTGGCCTGCATTCCCGCATGAATCAGATACACAACCGGCGAATCCGGCTGCGCTCGATACATTGAAGCGTTGGCAGACTGACTGTCATTCCTACGTCTAGGGCGCCGCATTCATCCGAAAACGGTTCCCTAATCTGACCTCACCAAGTGTTCAATCAGTAAATAAGCTAATGAAGGAAAACAGGAATGGAAAGGTAATCAGGCAGGCATTGATAGGCGGATACATCAATTCAAACACTGACTACATATCTAAGATATTTATACGTGGAGGTACAAAAATCTGAGCGGCTTTGCCAGAAATCACACGTCAGACAATCCACACCCCGAACAAACACCCTTTCCAATCAACATTCCCAAACCTAGAACGCTATGCGGTTTGACAGGTCCCTGCACACCACCCTTTACTTGATGATTACCTTTTTTGACTAAGGAATCAGGCATGGGTCAGGAAACCTTTTTGCTTCACTCAAAGAACGCACCGGCCGGTGATCAGCCGGAAGCCATTGCCAAGCTCATCGCCGGCATTGAGGAAGGGAAAACCCACCAAACACTCCAAGGAGTCACAGGGTCTGGCAAGACATTCACCATGGCAAACATTATTCACCGTTTGCAGCGCCCTACTCTTATCCTTGCCCATAACAAGACACTGGCTGCGCAGCTCTACCATGAAATGTTGGCCTTCTTTCCAAAAAACGCGGTGGAGTATTTCGTCTCCTATTACGATTACTATCAGCCAGAAGTCTACATTCCGGGCAGTAACCGATTTATCAGAAAAGACTCCGCCATCAACGCACAGCTTGAGCGGCTTCGGCTTTCCACCACCAAAGCGCTGATTGAGCGAAAAGACGTGATAGTGGTGGCGTCAGTTTCTTCCGTTTATGGCTTAGGTTCACCAGATGACTACCGCGCGCTCCAGATCCCGCTTCAACCCGGAGACCGGTTGAACCTCACAACACTGGAGAACCAGTTAGCCAAACTTCACTACGAGCCCGGCGGTGAGCCTCTCTCTCGTGGGAGTTACCGCATCAGTCCGCATAAAGTAGATATCTTCCCGGCAGATTCTGAAAAAGATGCGATAGTGGTGATGCTCGACAATGCCCAAACCATCACTCAACTGCTGAGAGTGGACAACGCCACGGGCGAAATTCTGGGTGACCTGGAACATTACCGTGTCTCACCAAAGACCCTCTATTCCACCTCGCCGGAACAAATCGCCCGCGCCTGCAAAGCGATAGAAGCCGAGCTTGAACAACGCACTGACGAACTCAGTCGAAACCATCAAGTCGCTGAAGCAGCAAGACTTTATGAGCGCACCACAAGAGATTTGGAGATGCTGCGTTTGCAAGGTTACTGCGGGGGGATTGAAAACTACGCATCGTATCTGACTGGCCGAGACCCCAGCCTGCCGCCTACCACCCTGATGGACTATCTCCCCAAGGGTGGCCTGCTGTTTATTGATGAATCCCATGTCATGGTGCCGCAGATACACGCCATGTACAAAGGAGATCAAAGCCGTAAAGATACGCTGATTGATTACGGCTTTCGCCTGCCTTCGGCCAAATTCAACCGCCCACTCGCCTTTGAAGAGTTTGAGAAGATAAAACCACAGACCATTTTTGTCTCCGCGACACCCGGCGACTATGAAGTAAAACGCTCCGGTGGTGTCGTTGTCGATCAAGTGATCCGCCCAACTGGACTGCTGGATCCTGAAATCGAGATAGTGCCATTGGCACAGACTCAGGAAGACCTGCTGCGCCGCATTCGAAGCTGTATTGAACGCAAAGAGCGGGTATTAGTGACTACCCTCAGTAAGCGGAGTGCAGAAGCCCTTTATCAGCAATACACAGATGAGGGGATTCGCTGCCAGTACATACACAGTGACGTTAAAACCGAAGAGCGCGTAGAGATTATTCGCCAGCTGCGACGCGGCGAATTGGATGTGCTGATTGGTATCAACCTACTGAGAGAGGGACTGGATATTCCGGAAGCGTCTTTGGTTGCAATACTCGAAGCGGATCATGCCGGCTTTCTGCGTTCCACAGAGGCGCTCATCCAAATCATTGGCCGCGCGGCCCGCAATGCCAATGGTAAAGCCGTGCTCTATGCCGACAAAATCACCCCAGCCATGAAAAGCGCGATGGATGAATCCAACCGCCGCCGGGCAAAACAGATCGCCTATAACGAAGCACATCAACTGCAGCCTAAGAGCTCAAACCGGACGATTGACCCGACAATCAACGCCCCCATGGAAAACAAAGACCCGTCCATGTGCGCCACGCTTGAAGAGCTTTGCCATCGCATCACACACACTGAGCGAGAACTGTTCAGGCTTTGCTCGGAAAAAAATGCAGAAAAACGTGCTGACACCGATGCGCTGCGACAAGAGCTTGATGCCCTGTATCGACAATATATTTTTATGTAGCGGCACAGCTCGTTTTAAGCATGGATAAATAAGCAAGGAACAGACCCACTGATAACGCTGGGTGGCTGTTCCTTTTAACCTTACGTTTAAACCATGACTGTGCAAGAATAGCCACCTATGTGATATGCCTCTCATTTTGGTACCCGTATGAAGCGCCAGATCCCTCTCTTTCTCTTCACGCTGATCGTCGCACTCTTCTTTGCGTCGGCGCAAAATATCGCGCTCTGGCAGCATCTAGTCAGCATATTGAATCCCAGCATTCATGCCGACTCAGGCTTTCTCTTTTCTATTCCTATTCTTATCACCATGCTGTGCTTTGTGCTGTTTGCCTTGCTGATTTGGCCGTGGATATACAAACCTTTGTTGATTGCGCTGCTGCTCTTTTCTACGCTCGCCTCATATGCCATGGTCTCGTATGGGCAGTATTTCAACTACAGCATGATTGTTAACGTCTTTGAGACCAACCAAAGCGAAGCAACCAGCTATCTTTCCTTCTCGCTGCTCTTCTGGCTGGTGTGTCTGTTTGTCATTCCCGCCAGTATCGTCGCCAAAGCAAACGTGCGATTCCCCGCATCAGTCAAGTCACTGCTGCTTCAAAAGCTGGGAATGCTGATTGTCGCCATTGCTGTCACTGGGGTTATCGCTTCCCTCTATTACAAAGACTATGCTGCACTTGTCAGGAACAACAGCGAAATCAAAGCGCTGATCAACCCGACGAATTACCTCAGTGCGTCATTCCGGTATGCCAAATACCGACTCTATGAGAAAGACATCCCCTTCCAGACAATCGGGACCGATGCCAAAGACACCCGAAACACAGGCACACCCAATGTGATTGTGCTGGTCGTGGGCGAAACATCGCGCGCCATGAACTACTCGCTCAATGGTTACGAAAGAAATACCAATCCGAGGCTATCAAAAGAAAACGTGATCAGTTTTCAGCACGTGACCTCATGCGGAACCGCCACGGCGGTGTCGGTTCCCTGCATGTTTTCCATCATGACCCATGACACGTACAACGCGACCACAGCCAGACATCAGGAAGGCGTTTTGGATGTGTTAAAACACGCGAAGGTGAATGTCAGTTGGATTGATAATGATGGCGGGTGCAAAGGGGTTTGCGATCGAATTGAACACCTGAGCATTGATCCCAACTCCTTTAAAGAGGATTGCGCTCACGGCAGTTGCTATGACAGCGTATTGCTCAATGGCCTCGCCGACAGAGTGAAAAATGCCAAGGGAGACACAGTGATTGTCTTGCACCTGATAGGCAGCCACGGCCCAACCTACTTTGAGCGTTATACGCCTGAATTCCGCGTCTTCACACCAACCTGTGACACGGCAGATATTCAAAACTGCAGCCGTCAGCAAGTGCTGAATACCTATGACAACACCATTGTTTATACCGATTACGTGCTCAGTCAGGTGATTGATATTTTAGATAAATATGACAACTCCCATCAAACCGCCATGTTGTATTTATCCGATCATGGGGAGTCACTGGGTGAAGACGGTATCTTTCTGCACGGACTACCCTATGGCATTGCGCCGGAAGAGCAAACATCCGTCCCGATGATTCTTTGGATGTCACCTTCTTTCCAAAACGGCCATAAGGTCAATCAAACCTGCTTGAAACAGAACGCCAAAGACATCTCCTACTCTCAGGACAACCTGTTCCACACACTGCTCGGAATGGCATCAGTATCGACTGGGGCTTATCAGCCAAGCTTGGATATGCTGCATCAATGCATGAGGCTATGATGAATTGTGCATTTTCACCACGCACACTAAAAAGCACCTATGACGATGAAATAAAGATCTCATGCTTTTTATTGCGACATGCCTAAGGTCTGTTGATCGTTGATGGTTGAATTTACTTCAAGCCATAAGCGCTATCGGTGAGGTGAATTTAAACTTGTTCTACCCGGCATCTGAGCTCTACTACCAAATATAAAATCTTACTAATACTCTCTTTATTTCCTTCAAACCCAATTAAAAATAAAGATACCGTATGGCAGCATATATTCACTCAATCAAGCAGTAGCACGCCATTATTGGCACCGTCAATGAATTGTTTAAAAATTAGACAATCATCACTATTATCCCCTGATATATATGACAGTATAAAATTAAAGCTTTGGAATATTCAGTCGGAGTCAGCATTGCTTATATTTATCAATATAAACGTATGAAGAGATTATTATTTTTTGCTGTTCTTCTCATTACAACTCAGGCTTGCACGGTAACTTACGTGCAAGAAGATGGGAGTAAACGAATAATTGGTTTCGCTGACATCGTTATAGAAGAGCCTAAAGACAAGGCTATACACAAAACATCAGTGAAAAACATAGGCATTACCATTTTTAACTCGGCTTTGATGGGTGGTATTGGAGTAGGGTATACCGAGGAGTCGATCGTTGCTGTTGGTGATAATACCTGCGTTCTTATAGAAGAATAATGAACATAATCATTAATTTATGTAAGGCGGCAACATGAAAAAGAACATATTGATCTTTTTAGTCACCCTCAATTTAGCAGCATGTGCCACATCAAATAGCGTAATGTTCTACACAAAAACATCTATCAGCATACTGGATGCCGATACTGCTCCGGTTGGTGTGAGCATTGGTTATGAGCGTGATGAAGGCTTTATCGGACCAAGATACGAGAATGGCGCAGTCCCACCTGTCATTGCTTCCGTTGAATCAAACGCTGAAATCATAAACCCTACCGTTAGCGAGCTTTATGCCACAGGAGGGGCAGCCATAGCAGCAACAGACGACAATTATCAACCTTCCTCCTCACCACCTTTAAGTGGTAATAAAGAACTAATGTTTTTTGGTACGTCTACCTCATTGGGGCTTTCTGTTAACGCACTTAATAACGTGCCTAACAGTATTTCAATCGGATACAAAAGAAAAACACTCAGCTATATTCCACTTGGAACTGACCCCCAAGAAAAAGTTGATACCTATCCATCAGTTTTCGCATCAATAGAAACCAATATCCAAACAATCGAAAAAGATGGCTCCTACAGCCAATTAACACCCTCTGTAAAGAACAAGCAGTATATCGCCACTGGGGTATCTGCCGAAAACATTGCTAATAAGCTAAAAGGTAAGTTCATCGAACGTGCCAATAATCCTTTCAATCAATCCGCTTTGTCCGCCTCTCTACTCGCTTGTTACTTTGGGGTTAAAAACGAACAAAAACTAAGCGTATGGAGAGATGCCGATCACTTCGATCTTTATCACGAGGCGGAGGACAAGAAAGGAACCACGTTAAAAGACCTTGAGAAATTACATGGTGAAAACGAGATCGATAAGGCGGATAGAATTTATTCCAGCCTAGTTATTATAAACATCGAACAAGGTTTAAATCAGAGAAACAAAGACGGTGAGAAGCCAGACATAGAGCGAGCCAAAAATCTTGCTCGCCACAAAGATGCCGTTTGTATGCTTTCTAGAGGAAATACATGAGGATAGCCCATGACTAAAACAGTGAGATGCGTTGACTGTGATACCGCTAAGGCGGAGATTGAAGAGTCAGGTGTTTTGGAAGTAGTTAGCTGCAATCCCATTCGAACTTTTGATGAAAGCGGTAACGAAGTGATTCAAGTTGACGAAAATGGATATGAGCTATGCGAATTGGAATTCAAAGTTAAAATCTGACCTTTCGCCTGCCATCTGAAAACATGTCCAAATAACATTGGGTGTACCGATAAGAACGAATAACTGCACTTAAAAGAATGTTGGGAGCCGCTCAATAAGCGTTGCCAATAATCACAATCCTAAGTGCAGTGGCTCGTTACTGCGCTTGTTAAGGCGTCAGCTTCAACATTAGACTTGAGGGAAGCCAAGAGGTGCGGGATTGAACTGGTCAAGCTGACACCTCAGCTCCACCACATTTCCCTCTGGGTCTTCAAGATAGATGGAATTACCATAACCTTGCGCGCCATATCGGCTGGCAAAGTCTTCATAGGCAATCCCGTGTGCGTCGAGGTGGTCGAGAATGCTTTGTTCAGACACCGCTTTAATCTGAAGACAGAAATGATCCACGTTGCGCTCTGATTGCGTGGGCGCGCCGCCGCCCATCTTACCCAGCCTGCTGTCCACCACCACGATATCGATCAATGCATTGCCCGCGCGCAATTGCGTTAAGCCGGTTTCCGGTGGGGTTTCGCGTTCAATCGAACACCCCAACACTTCGGTATAAAACCGCAACATCTCTTCCAGTTTGGTGGTTCGCAAAACAATGTGGTCGATGGCCAACACTTGGATCATCGTACAGCTCCTTTCGATATTGAGTGACAGCTCATTAATCATAGGAAATCGCCCTGCCCTCACAACTTAGCCAGACCATGATGCGATGCGGACTTCACAATCACTGTGCCTGTTGCAGAGTCTGTAGCACGCCTTTTTGTCATCCTGCCAGATCGTAACTTTTGGTAACGATATTTGGCTTAGCTTGGCCTGGCTTGGATTAATCACGGATTAACCCTCATCGCCATCCTTCTCGAATATTTGCTAGAATGCTGCCCTTTCAGACTTTACCAGCAATACAAACTTGCACAGAGAGATGCATTCCATGACAGAACCGCGCGTAATCATTGGCCTATTTAACCCAAAAAGCCCAACCAATGTGGGAGGCGTGATGCGTGCCGCCGGATGCTATCAGGCAGACAGTGTCGTCTATACCGGTACGCGATATGACCGGGCAGCCAAGTTCTACACAGACACCCAAGACGCGATGGAAACCATTCCCCTGACTAATGTCGAATGTCTGGTGGATGACCTGCCGTCTGACATGAAAGTGGTGTGTGTGGAATTGGCCGTCGGCGCGACGCCGCTTCCGCATTTTGAGCACCCAGAGAAGGCAATTTACATCTTTGGCCCAGAAGACCACTCTCTGCCTCAAGCGGTGGCAGACAAAGCGGATCACGTTGTGTATGTGCCAACCATTGGATGCATGAACCTCGCCGCGACGGTCAACGTGGTGCTGTATGACCGTCTTTCAAAGGCTGAAACCTCACTCGCTGGCGATGACTTGATTCGCCAAAGCCGCGATAGCCGCAATCGCCTGACTGTAAAAGCGTCCCCCGAAACGGCGTAAACCGCTCTCCCAGATACCAATAAGGCCGTCACAAGACGGCCTTTCTTTTGCCCTTCATTCCTTCCCTTTCCAAGGGGAAGGCTAGGATGGGTTTTGGCTCTTATGCCCTCACCTGCTTATGCCTTTCCTGAATCAATCTCTCATTATGCAACTTGTTGGTTTTATTGATAGAAGTCGCAATTTTTGTACGGGCTTATAGATAAAATATCGCCCATGTTTATGTACATGGGTCCGAAAAGTGTTTGGGTCCTGAGGCAGATAGGAGCAATTTGCTTTCTGAGAGTTTGGCATTTGGCATTGCAAATCGATATTGCCTCAAAGTGAATCAGCATTCTGAATATCTTAATGCTTGAATTGCCTCCCAAAGACCAAGTTTTTCTCATGAAGAATAGCTGTATAAATTTTTAGTAGAGTGCATATAGTGGAGATTTTCACAAGTGTTTGCGAACTATTCGGGTATCTAGCTTTTTGACTAAACGAGCAAGTTGAACCGCTAATAAGTTGTTAATGCTTTACGTTTATTAGGAACATGTGGAAATAATGAACATTAAAGAGTTGGAAAAAAGAATGGCAATTTTTTCGACGCCATTGGATTTAGATAAATATATTGATGATGGAGTAATTAGCCGTTATAAAAACACAAAGACTCAGTTTGTAATCCATTGTAGAAAAGATGAATTACCCGAAGAAATCAATGCTCGCACAAAAGGACTAAAGTTAATACAAAATAAAACTAATGGAAATACTTTAGTCTTAGAATTGGACTTAAAAGTAAGAAAATAGCAAAGGCCATAAAAGAGAATTAAGACAATCTTAAAACTATTAATTGGTACTGTCAGGATATAAAGATGTGGTCAGATAAAGAATCAAAGATCGATTTTTTAAATTTCAATGATATTGCTGAATCAATCAAAGATCTCATTACAGAGAAAGAATTAATGCCAATATCTATTGGTGTATTTGGTGATTGGGGGGCCGGTAAGTCAACAATTTTAGAGTTGACCGCTAAAGCACTTGAGAAGGAAGAACAAGAGTACATCCAGATTCAATTTGATGCATGGACATTTCAAGGATACGACGATGCAAAAGCTGCACTGCTGGAGACCATTGCAGCACAATTGGTTGAAGCAGCCGCTGAGGATGAAAAGCTACTTGAAAAAGCACTTGATTTTGCAAAACGTATCGACAAAGTAAGGTTTATGGGGTTAATCGCAGAAGGTGCTGCTACTATTTCTGGAATGCCTACATTCGGTGCAATTCAAAACTTTTTTGGTTGGGCCGGGGATGCCTTCGATGAAGATGAAGAATTGAATTTCGAAGCAGTTCAAAAGGATGCTAAAGCAATAGGACAGATTGGCAAAAATTCTAAAAAACTTGTAAAAGCTAAGGAAAAATTCTCTCCTCCAAAAGAAATTAGAGAGTTTAGAAAATCTTATATATCGTTGCTAAAGGCTTTTGATAAACCCGTAATTGTTTACGTTGATAACTTAGATCGGTGTTTACCAGAAAATACGATATCGACATTAGAAGCAATTAGATTGTTTTTGTTTATGCCAAATACTGCATTTGTTGTAGCGGCTGATCCGGACATGATCCGCTTGGCAATTCCTCATTTCCATAAAGGAGCTACTGTACGTCACCAAACTGACTACCTAGATAAACTGATTCAAATCCCTGTACATGTTCCAAAGCCTGGTTTTGCTGAGGTTAGAGCCTATCTGATAATGCTAATTGCCCAAGACAGAAGTATCCCAATAAAAGAATTCGAGCGCTTGAGGATTGGATTGGAGGAATCACTCAGGTTTTCCTGGAAACAGGGACAAATTTCGGTAGATGATTTGCTAGAAAGGTGTGAGCTTGATGACGCTGAGCTTCGAGAAGAGTTTAAAATAGCTGAACAAATGGCTCCAATATTGGCAGAGTCTGCGAACATAAATGGCAACCCAAGAATCGTAAAGCGCTTACTTAATCAAGTTAAGATGAGGAAAAAAACTGCACATCGTAGAGGTATGCAGCTAGATGAGCGAACAATAACCAAGCTAGTGATTTTTGAACGCTGTATGGGTGTTCAAGCAACAAATAAGCTTTATGAGCTCATTGATTCGGAGAGTGGTAAACCAGAACTAATTAAAGAACTCGAACGAACAGATATAGAGCTTGATGTCGAATGGCTACCTGCTGAATGGAAGAAAGAAGTTAATTTCCTAAAAAAGTGGGCTCGATTAAAACCTTTGTTTACAGGTGTAGATCTAACTGCAGCAGCTTACTTGAGTAAACAAAATATCCCGATGGGCTCTGTTAATAGCGTCATGTCAGGTGCAGCACAAAAAATGTTCGAAGGATTGTTGAAACAGAAAACTAGATCCAGTAATGCAAGTACTGAACTGATTAAAATTACAACTGGTGAAGAGTACATATCAGTGATGGATAGCCTCATCGAAGAGTTACGTAAAGTTGAAGATTGGAGCGTTAAAACCCCCGGAATATATGGAGCAAGGCAATTGGCAGCGCATGATGATAGGTGTAAGGCTAATTTTTTAGCTTTCGTGAAGAAAGCTCCCAAGAAAAGATGGCTAGAATCATTGATTAAAGAATTAGAGGCAACTAAATAATGGGAACTTCAGCATCAAGTACCGGACCTAATAATAAGAGCCCGTTGTTACCACCGTGGGCAGATCAAGGCGGTTCAGTGGAAGTTGGTTCTGATAATGGAGCAGACGTTAGCTTACCACCACAGGAAGTTGATAATGGAAAAGTACAAGAACAGATTCCGGGATCAGTTCCTATCATTCCTTCACCAAATCGACTTACAGGGGCAAGACGGGCATTTGGGGATTACGCAAAGTCAGGAAGCGACAGTTCTAATTTGAGGGGCTCTCTTAAGAAATACTCTAGAAGCTCCGGAGGAGGTTCTGGAGTAAGCCGCAGGTTAGCGAGCGGCATCACTGCAGGCTCCGGTCTATTGGGGATGATGCAAGGTGACAGCGTTAGATATAACGATAGAACCCTTTCTTTATCTGAGTTAAATGGATTAACTACTGACCAAGCTATAGATCGTATTAGCGATCATCTAACTCCTGATAATGGTGATGCTGAATCTGTGCGTTTAGCAATAGATTTTGCATTAGCTGAAGTGTTGCCAGATGACGATAAATTTGATGAGTCCATGTTTACAGATGATGTGATAAAAGAAGCTATCTCTTGCTATTTAACGGACCTGATATTTCAGGATGTTGTTAATGGAATGGGTAAGGCTTGGTTTCATGCTGAACACCCTAGTAAGCATCACAAAATGGAAGAAGAACTAAGGGATCTAATAAAAGTGATAACTCAATCTAAGGTAGAAAAGATCACGAGTAATAATGGAGGGAATTTATCACAGGGTAATATCACTAAAATTCAAATTGACGCGATATCGCAAACTGTAGATGAATGGGAGTCTTTTAATGATTAATTTCTATTTTAACAATGATCCTTCTTTGCTTCCCGAGTATTCCGAGATTTGCCACCCAGTGCAACTCTTCAATACACATCCACACAACAGCTCTAAGCATAGTAGAGCTTCTGGCAGTTTACTAAAGAAAGTACGTGAACTTGGGGTTAGTATTGATGCAAATGCTTTAGATTTAATAACCATAGCAAGTTCAGTTACTGCAGCTGAGACATTTGAACTTCGAAGTAATGCAGCAGATGCATGGTCAAGGGTTATGCACTTGCATATTCCGGTTATTAACGAAAAATTATGGGAAAATTTATCGGATCGTCTTAGTTCTATCTTGAGCTTCTTAACTGGTGACCAGTGGAAGTTTACGTTTACGAAGACTTTGCTTGAGGTGCCTAAACCTATTGCTAGTAAAAAATCCAAAGCAAGGTTAAATAGCCTCAAAGGACTAAACTCAGTTTGTCTCTTCTCTGGTGGGTTAGATAGTGCTGTTGGCGCAATAGATATACTAAATGGTAAATCCAATTATAAACCGCTTTTGCTTAGTCATGCTTACCGTGGAGATGGTGTCAAGCAAGAGAACATCAAAAGGCTTTTAAAGTCAAAATATGGTGAGCTTTCTTACAGCATTTCACCTAGTTTAATGACTGGGTTGAAAGGTAAAACTGATGTCACGATGCGTGGAAGAAGCTTTAACTTTTTAGCTATGGCTGTGTTGGGGATTTCAGCTCTGAGGAATGCTAACGAAGATAGTAGTATTTCTACAATTATTGTTCCTGAGAATGGATATATTTCAATCAACCCTCCACTCACTAGGCGACGAATTGGAAGCCACAGTACACGAACTACTCACCCATATTTCTTGAATCGTCTTGAGGAACTCTTAAAAGACGCTGGATTTAACGTGACATTTGTTAATCCATACCAATTTCAAACAAAGGGTGAAATGTTAGAACAATGTGTTGATCAAGCTGCAATTGCTAAGGCGATTCCGTTGAGCGTGTCCTGTAGTCATTGGCATCGAAAACATATGCAATGTGGTCATTGTGTTCCTTGTCTAATAAGACGTTCATCTGTCCATCATGCAGGGTTCGCACAAGACGCACCATATGTCAGTAAGAACTTAAGATTTGTTCATAACGAAAAAGGCACTAGAGATGATTTGCATGCGGTGCAGACTGCAATTATTAGGCTCAATAAATCTCAAGACTACAAAGGATGGATTAGACAAAGTGGCTCGTTACCAAATGAACAAACTACAAGAGAAAAATTAGAGGCTACGATAAGACGTGGACTTAAAGAAGTAGAAACGTTTCTTGAGGTGAATAAAATATAATGATGGATATGCATTGTCATGTCGATCTTTACCCCGATTATGACATAGTTTTAAAAGACATCAGTGATACTGGTTGCTATCTATTATCCGTTACGACAGTACCTTCTGCGTTCAAAGGTACTGTTGATTTAACACGTGATATAAAAAACTGCCGAACGGCACTTGGACTTCATCCCCAGTTAGCTCATCAGAGAAAAAATGAGCTTGCCTTGTTTGATGCCCTGATAAAAGAAACACGGTATATTGGAGAGATTGGGCTTGACGGTTCAAAGGGCTATAAAGAACATTTTGACGACCAGTTGTTTGTTTTTAATCACATTCTCAAAAAATGTGAATCACAAAAAGATAAGATATTAACTATTCATAGCCTAAATGCAGTCGACACAGTTTTGCAGTGCTTAAAAGAGCATCCAAATGCTGGTACTCCTATTCTTCATTGGTTTCTTGCAACAAAAAGACAAGTATTGAAAGCAATCGATCTTGGCTGTTACTTCTCTATAGGGCCAGCCATGTTGTCCTCGATGAGAGCGAAGAATGTCATTTCTTGGCTACCAAGAGATCGAATTTTATTGGAAACAGATGGTCCATTTGCCAAGGTGAAAGGAAAAATTCTATATCCATCCGATGCGACCAGTGTTATTCCATATCTATCTGAATTATGGGGATTTTCCCCTCATGAAGTAAGAAATATACTTAAAGCTAATTTGAAAGGCCTTGTTAGTTAGGCTGGTTTACTTGGTTTTACCCAATTCAGCTTATCCGAAGGTGCAATTTGGCAACTGACTCTAATTCGTTTTTGTCCAAAACCAAATCCCCTCCTAACCTCCCCCTTAGAAAGTGTGAGGAACCAAAAGCCAACAACACAAAGACCGCCTCCCGGCGGTCTTTTGTCTTACGGAACATTGCTTGCTTTTAATCTTTACGGCTTAGCCGTTTTCACGCATGGCGCGGAGCATCCAGGCGGTTTTCTCGTGCTCTCGCATACGGTCTGATACCAGTGATGCAGAAGATTCATCGTCAGCGGCCTGCGCAACTTTCAGCACTTCCCGTGCGGTACGCACCACTTGCTCGTGACCTTGGGTGAGTATATCCACCATGTCATCAGCGCTTGGTACACCTTCCACTTCTTCAATCGCGCTCAGTTCAGCAAACGCTTTGTATGTGCCCGGTGCAGCGACGCCCAAGGTGCGGATACGCTCTGCAATTTCATCGACGGCCAGCGCCAATGCGTTGTAGTGCTCTTCGAACAGCAGATGAAGTTCGCGGAATTGTTTACCGGTAACATTCCAGTGGAAATTGTGCGTTTGCAGGTACAGGGTGTATGAGTCCGCCAATAGGCGTTTCAGCCCTTCTGCGATCGCGATTCTGTCTTGTTCTTGAATGCCGATATTGATGCTTGTCATAACCCCTTCCCCACTTGTCTTTTGCTTTCAAAATAGGCGTTAGCGATTGGCGCTTTGCCTTAATGTCTATGGGGATAGCTTATTGCAGTAGAGTTGATAGGTATAATCGTTGGTATTTATAGATTCAATATGCAGTACCTATTGTTTTCTAGCGCGCCTTATTTTGTGAATGAGGGATATGGCCGTAAAAATAAGTTAGTTCCCACACGATCACTCCCTGTCACCATCTGGCGTGGTTATGCAGAATTTTATATTTAAGCTTCTGTTATTAAAGACTTTCCTTAATCACTCATGCCGCCATGCTGTCAGGATTTTGGGCATGTGCATGTTTCAAAGGTGAGTTTCCTTCCTGTGAATTCGAGACCTTTTGCCCAGATCAATAAGAATCCAGTTTTCGCATCTTGTGGCACATTGCATCGGCGCTATATTCCATAGAGGTTTAACTCATAACGTTTGGCTATTAATGGATAAGCACTCATGGAAATGACAAAGCCAATGCCTTTATCTCTTACTCCGTTGTTTGATTCTGATTACCAGTTCACTTTTGATTCGTTACTCGACCAATTGGCTTTAACCAGCAAACCGCTCTCTTTAGCCAGTATCCGGTTTGTGCTGGAAAACCTGAACCTTGGCGACGAGCAGATCAAGGCGATGTCGAGTTTCACGGCGGAGTCTTATTGCCGTAAGCGGTTGTTTAAAAACGAATGTTGCGAGATTTTGATTCTGAGCTGGTTAAACGGTCAGCGGAGTAAGATTCATGACCACAAACATACCTCTTGCGGGGTGCGTGTGCTGAGCGGTGAAGCCACGGAAACGACCTTTGATATCGCGGCAAACGGTCATGTTTACGCTACTCAGTCTTCGTTGTTCTCTACGGGCTGTGTTACGGCCAGTAAAGATGAGGACATTCACCAGATCTCTAACCTTCAATGTGATGATAAGCCGCTGGTCACGCTGCACATTTATTCTCCGCCTTTAAAGCAGTTCAATATCTATAACCTTGAAAATGGCAAAGTCACTGCGCTTGATATGGTCGAAGACTCTTGGATATATGAGATTTGAGCAGCGAAGAGGAAGGGTTCTCTTTGTGGAATCGTTGAGTGCGGCTGCAAAAACGGTGATAGGTACCTTGGGGAACCGTTGCGGCTCGGGCCTTAAATACCTATCACCTTAAATACCTATCACCTTAACCTATCACGCTGTCACGTTTACTCTTGGCGGTAACGCGATGGGAATTGGTGGCCGATGTCGGTGAAAATACCGTCTACGCCCCAGTTAAAGAGCTGGTTGGCGCGCATCAGGCTGTTTACCGTGTACACGTTCACTTCTAAGCCAAGCCCTTTGAACTCTTCCACTTTGGCTTTGGTCAGGCCTTCATCGGCGACATGGATGGTGTCTGACTGACAGGCCTGCATAATGGCAAGCCAATCTGTTGGCATCTCTGCTTCGAACAGGCATGCGACGGGAATGTCCGGGCAACGGCGTTTGAATTCGGCCAATACCAGTGGGTTGAAGCAAGAAATCAGCACGCTGGCGTCTTTGTTGAGGTTTTTCATGCCTTCAATCACGCCGCTGATGAGCTTCTCGGTGTTTTCCCAACTGCTGGTGCAGGCTTTGATTTCTATGTTCGCATTGAGCTTGAGAATGTTCATCAGGGTAATGAACTGATCAAAGGTTGGCAGCTTTTCACCGATAAACTCGTCTCCGAACCAGCTTCCGGCGTCGATATCTTCCAAATCTTCTCGGGTGAAGTCGTAGAGACTTCCTGAATGGTCAGTGCAGCGGTCGAGGGTATCGTCATGGCAAAGTACGATAGTGCCATCAGCGAGGATATCCACGTCGCATTCGACCCATTTCAATCCGTGCTCCGCACAAAGTGAAAAAGCAGCCAGTGTATTTTCAGGGGCCAGGGCTGACATCCCCCTGTGGGCGTAAAGGGTTTTCATGTTTTTTTTCTGTTTTGTTTGAGTGACTAAAACTTACATCAAGTTTTGTGTTTACGACATAAAAAAGCACTGCTTATTGCAGTGCTTTTGTTATTTGCTTCAAGAATTAAACGCCGTTATCTGTGATACCGCGCTTAATCCAGCTTGAGCGTTTGCAGTTGAACCAACTCGGTCAGGATTTGCGTGGTGGTTGCACCGTCTGCAAGGCCAAGATCGGTCAGGCCGACAGAGTCCAACACGATATCCTGCGCTTCCATGCTGCCCGCGGTTTGCGAGATATGCAGGGTTAAGCTGCCATCTGCGCCTGCTTCTGGGCGAATGTAATCCAACAGCTCTTCAATGCTGGAACCACTGCCCACGGCTTCTGGCAGCAAGCCGGAGATGTCCAGCTTGTCGCCGGTGGTTTCTGTACCGACATCAAAGTCGGTAATGGTGTCTACCGTGAGCGTTGCCACGTCCACATCTGACTCCGCCCAGGTATAGGTGTCATCGCCTGCGCCGCCGGTCAGGGTGTCGTTCCCTGCCCCGCCCATCAGGAGGTCGTCTCCATCGCCACCGCTGAGGATGTCTTCGCCATCTCCACCGACGAGAATGTCTTCGCCGAGGCCACCTGTGACGGTGTCATCACCCTCTCCTGCGTAGATGCGCTCGCCGTCGTCATCTGCGGTGAGGGTTTCATCCGCTTCGGAGCCGAACTGTGTGGTTGCTGGGTCAAATACCACCAGCTGACCCGTCATCATCATGGATTCGAGGATTTCATCTTGCGTGAGTCCTGTTGCGTCCATACCTAAAAGGTCATTGAGCGTAACGCCTTCGACAATGATGTTCTGAATTGGCGCGCTGGTGTCATCCAACACCTGAATGCGGGTGTTACCGTCTACAGTCTGGATATCCAAGCGGTTCGCCAGATCGGTGAAGGTGACAATGCCCGTTGAATCAAATGCATCTGAGATGTCGATAACATCAATGCCTGATTCAAAGTCTTTAATGGTGTCGGTCGCTGCTGCTGCGGCGTTGCCGAAATCACCAGACTGCCATTTGAAGGTGTCTTTGGTGCTGTCGCCTGTGCCGCCGAGTTCACCGCCCCACATTTCGTCGTCGCCTGCGCCGCCAACGAGAATGTCTTCGCCGAGGCCGCCGACCACAATATCTTCTCCGTCACCGCCATGGATTGCGGTATCAGCATCGCCATCAATCACCAGATTGTCTGCGCTGCTGTCGGCCGGTGCGGTGTTCAGCTCGCCTGTAGTTTCGGTATCCACCACGTTCGCGTTGATGGTGAGTGTGGCTTGTTGCGGATCGCCATCGCCCACATCAGAGAGCGCCGTGACGGTAATGTCGCTCGGTGGCTGTGCGCTGAAGCGAAGGTTGAGGTCGCTCAGCGTCAGGGTTTGCAGTTCTGTCTGGCTGAATGTCCAGGTGCCGTCGCCATTGTTAGTACCGACTGGCGTGCCTGCTGCATTCACGATTTCAGCCGCTGTACCCATGCCACTGAAAGTGAGGCTGAACTCGTTGTCGATAGGGTCAACCAGCGACGTCATCAAGCCCAGCAGCGGTACCAGCACGCCTGTGGCTGCGCGCATTGACGCCAGTTGCGTCGCGGCAGTGAGTTCTGGTAAATCCGATTTCGGTGCAACAATGATGGAAACGGTATCGAGGTCAAATTTCTTGCCTCCAGAACCTTGCTCTCCTGCTGTTGCCTCGTCAAAAGTTTTCATGGTGAGGCTATCTTCACCAGAAGTATTCTCGCCAGCAAACCTGTATTCCACACCGCCTGCCAGCAGTGTGTTAATCAAGTCAATATTACCCCTTAAGATCAGAGAACCTGTGCCATCACCCGTGACTGTAATATCAGTGGTGTCAGACATATCCGGTAGTGTCAAACTGCTACCAGCCCCAACAGACAGCTCAACTTTAACAATACCGTTGCCGTCACGAACATCAACATCCTCTACCTGAAGATCCGTGATGGTCAGCACCACATCTTCTTCTGCTTCATAGCTGTCAGACAGGATGTTGACAGGGGCATCGTTCACTGCGCTGACGCTGACGTTGACTTGCTTGTTCACCACATCATCAGAGACTGCGCCGTTATCCACGGTCTGTATCGCCAGATCCAGCGTGTAGGTACCGTTTCCATCCTGTGGTGGCACAAAGGTCAGGTCGGTGAGTTCCGTGGCTGCCACGGCAATGACCACGTCGCCGCCGTCTGAGGTTTCCGGTGTCACTGTGCCTGTTACGCCGTCTGGCAGTACCAATTGGCCGCCTTCCGGCACGCCAGAAACCGTGATGAGCAAGGTTTCTGGTTCATTTTCCGTAAACGACACGCCCGGAGGCTGAGTCGCGGACAGGGTGTCTGTGTCGTCTTTGACAGAGATATCCAAATCCAGTGCGATCTCGGTGTCTTCCTCACCTGACGCGCTGCCATCAACAAACGCAATGGCACCATCGCCCTCTGGCTCAACCGTCAGTGAAAGTTCCTGGCTTTGACCAACAACGAAGTTTGCGCCCGCTTCTTTCGTGTAAACCGTCATCAGCAGGTCAACTTCACCACTGAAGTTAGCCGGAGGGATAATTTGCAGCTGTGACAGTGAAGAAAGATCGGTCACGTTACTTCCGGCGATGACCCAGATGCCAGTGCCTGCATTCACTGCAGGTGACGCAAAGGTAAATCCTTCCGGCACGTTGGAAATAGAAACCGATGACAGTGATTCAGAGCCGTCAATATCGGAGAAAGACGCACCGAGCGCGGCCAACGAGAGCCCACCAGCAGCATCTTCTGTCATGGTCAGTTCTACGGTGGCGTCGTCCTCAATTTCTACACCGTCTTTCGTGAAGGTCACTTCATCATGAACCGGCAACACGTCAAACGAGAAGCTGGTTGATGTGGTGCGACTGTCGACACCAGTTGTCGCCGTGTCTGTGATGGTGAGCTCCGCAGATATCTCAACCGTGCCACTGAAATCTGCCGCGGGTTTGAAGGAGAAGTCAGACAGATCTGCGCCAGTGAGCGTAATCGTTGACGACTCGGTGCCATCAGCCGCGACAAACACACCCACGGATGCCGGTACGGTCAGTACTGCGGAAGAGATAGCTTCCAGACCGTTGGCACTGTCTACATCTGCCAGAGAACCGGCAATGCTCAATGAGATAATGCCGTCTTCCAGCGCTTCATCTGGGTAAAACTGCTCTGTATCTCCTGGCTCTACCGGCTGCGGTGGCGTTTGGTCGTTCAACCCATTGGTACCGTTCACAGTCAAGCTGAAAGAGAAGTCGGTTGAGTTGTCGCCCGGTTGCTCCGCACCATCCGGTGGCGGTAAATCAACCAGCGGTTTCACGTCGACCTGCACATTCACCGTGGTGGTTTCGGTATCACCGCTTGATGTGTCCAGATTGACAAAATTGACCGGAATGTTCATCACGCCCGCAAAATCGTCCGGTGGCGTAATGGTCAATGTTGATAGATCAAACCCTGACGGATACGGGTTACCGCTGCTCTCTCGTGGCGGGCTGAAAACGTAGGTGTCATTTTCAAAGTGATAGATGGCGCCGGTGATAACGGTTCCTTCCGGAATTTCATCACCCTTGATCACAATCGTCACCTGATCGAATTCGACGTCTTCCGTCAAACCAGAAGGCCATTCGATCGCATCGCCCAGCCCTTCCAGAGAGATAGCGTTATCTTCATCGCCTTCGAGAACCACTGGCGTCGCGGGTTGTTCAATAACCTGAGCCTGATTAGCATCGACATTCACATTCTGATAGTTAAGGGTGATTTGGGTTTCGATGGTCTCAGGCAAACTGGTATCGCCTTCACCCGCATCACCTTCGTCAATCACCAGCGCTGAGATGGTAAAAGTTGTCTGTTGGACAGTTGGGGTATTGGCGGGCGCCACAATGCTGAAATTATTCGGGTCACTGATCACCCAACCCATTTGGCCGTCGTATACCGCGCCAGTCACCAAGAAGCCGTCGGGTAAATCACTGATGTAAACATTCAGGAAGCTCTCGGTACTGGAGGTATCAGGGCTAACAATCTGAAGTGCATTTATAAGGTCAATATTGCCCAGTGAATCTGTGGAGATTTCAGTGGTCGGGTTGCCCGCGTTGTCTCGGAACACAAGTTCGCTATCTTCCGTTTCAACCACCGCCTGAATATCAACATTCACCGCGCCTGAGATTTCTTTTTCTACCTGGCTTTCGCCTTCGAAATCGACCTGACGAACCGTGACTGTGGTTGAAAGCGTCAGGTCAACATCGCTGTGCTCTTCACGCTTCACCTGGAGTTGGTAGCCATCTGCAATCTGCGCTTCGGAGATCACTACAGTGCCGCTGGTTGGTGTCAACGCAATGGTGGTCCCATCACTCTTGATCAATTGAACCGAATCCGTGTCGGCAAACCCTGAAATCACCGCACCCACTGCCGTTTCTGCCACATCAGCAGTGGTTGAATCGGCAACACCACTGATAGAGAGATCAGGCATCCAATTGATGGTGACCCACTCATCTTCTTTACCTTCAGAGGTCGAATCTACGTAGTCTTCTGCATCAATAACCGGAGGATTGATTTCAATGTTGATGGTTGTGTTGATTGAGGTTTCATCACCATCATTTTCTGTCGCAACCAACTCCGCATTGATTGCAATATCTTTGGTCGAGCTTGGTGGCAGTTTCAGGTACACATCACCGGCTTCAAACACAGAGACATCAATCGAGTATGTCGGTACAGACATGCCCGAGCCATCGGTAATCCACTCTACAAACGCCAGTTCGACTTCCGTTGTTGAACCATCATCGTTTTTGGTCACGAAGGACGCGCCCTCAGGAATATTTGAAACGATAAGCGACAGACGTTCTGAGTTGTCAGATGGCGACAAGGCTTTCTCTCCAGAAACAACGGAGAAATCCAGGAGCACCAAACCATCGCCATCGACCCCATCTTCAGGAACCGTGGTAGAAACCGTGCCTGTGGTTTCATCAACTTGCCACTGACCGGCATCAGTACCCGGATTGTCTACGTTGAATTCCGGCGTATCTGCCACACCTGCCAGAATCACATCCAGTGAGGTGGCTGGGATAATGCGTTCGTCATCCGGCGAGTCCGGTGAGGTATCAACCACGATCCCTTCTACCTGAATGGTGAAGTTCTCGTTGCTGTTCACTGGCGGCACAATTTCGATCTTGTCGATATCGTCCACGGAAATGCGGTCTGTGTCGGTCAAGGTGGTGATGGTGCCACCATCATTCAACTGCAGCACGGCACCGTCTGGCAAATCGAAGATGCGCACGAACATTGACTCTGAACCGTCATCGTCAGTGCCCAGCGAGGTCAGGGTAATCTTGCCTGCCAGCGAAATCGCGTCGCCTTCCGCCACGTCAGGGTCAGGATTGCCTGCATCTTCGTTGTCAAACACTCGTTGCACGCTCAAACGCGCATCGTCTGCCTGCGGTTCTACCCGCAGAATGAGAGAAGTTTCTGTTGACGCTTCTTCCACGCTTGATGGCGAGGATTCGGTAGAAACTGCTTTGATGGTGAGCGTAATGTCACCACTGAAATCCTCATCTGGAACGAAACGCACTTTGTTTAGTAGCGAGGGGTCAGACAACACGTAAGAACCATCACTGCCCGAAATGAAACCACCTAAAAGCTGACCCGAGTCCGGTGACAGAGTGAATTCATAGTGCAAGGTTTCAGAGCCGTCAGTGTCTTGCAACGCCCCTGCAAGCAGTTCATCCAATGTAAATTCGTCCGGACCAAATTGCTCGTGATCTTCTTTGAGTTCAAAGACACCATCGGCCGCCTCGCCAATCAGGCTGAGCGTTGGCACATCAGCCACGCCTTCAACAGTAATTTCCATTGGTGACGCTGACGTAACAGGGTTATGGCCGTTGACTTCCAGTTCGACATCAAACTGGATCAGATTGCTACCGTCGTAAGAGGAGTAATCCGGATCCGGTACGAAGGTCACGCCCGTCAAATCAAAGGTGATGGGGTCGTCCGTGCTCGAGGCTTCAAACATATCGGCGCTCAGGACGATATTGCCATCAGCATCCGGCATGATTTCGGTGCCGTTAAAGTAGAACGTGCCGCCGATATCGCCCGCATCATCACGGGTTGCAAGGGTGACTTCACCATTCAGCACCAGTTGACCATCTTCTTCCAACGCTTCGCCGAGGTCGTTGTCGCCGATGTTAAGCTGCATGTTGATTGGGATACCCGCAGTGCCATCTACGCCCGCTGATTCGGTGTTGGTGTCAGCCTGGCCCTGGTCTTCGGTTCCTGTGATATCCCCGGCTGTATCTGGCGCTATGGTCAGGGTTGGTGTTTGGTCAATAAGACCGAGAGAAATTTGCCCAGTCGCTCTGTCCCCATCAAAGTCAGTGACTTCATATTGGAAAACCTGACCTTCTAAGTCTCGAGGGTTTGCCAAATTTGGATCCATTGTAAACAGTATGTTCCCAACTGGTTTAGTCATCGGGTCGATTTCGACCGTACCAAGCTTCACACCTGACGACGAAAATATATCAACCGTAGTTCCTACAGTCTGCGAAATGTCATCGACCCATTTCGTACCATCATAAATACGAGTGATAAAGGTCGTTCCATCAGCACCAGCAAGATCTTCAATTCCCGGTAACGAGCTTGGGTCTTGCAGAGCCAGAACATCAATGGTCGCCGTAAAGGCACCTGAACCGTCATTGTCGAGGTTCAGCGCAATGTTACCTTCCGTGTGAGGCACGTCATCAACCACGGTGATTGGAACGTTGATTCGTGGAGATTCATCGCCGTCTGCATCGACTGTGTAGGCTTGCAACGCAAAGGTGGCTTCATTGGTGCCATCACCCGGCGCGTGGTCAATCGCAGACAAAAGTTCGAACTCGAAGGTGCCGTCTTGATTCACGGTGACTTTGAATACATCACGCAAATCGCCCGTGCCGTCATCTGCGGTACCGAAATAGGTTTTCGGATAGGCATCGCTAACCGGGCGTTGTTCCAGAAGAATCGGGTGAGCACTTGCTTGCACAGGCGTGCCGTCTGGGTAGACGACGTAGTCTGTCACCAGATTGAAGTTTTCAACGGTATCGCCGTTGTCTTTATCGACTTCGAGCGAGAGCGGGTTGCCGTCATCGTCTGTGCTGTCGATGTTCAGGGTGCCGCTGGCTTTCGAGCCTTGGTTTGCGCCTGTGCCATCATCAATGCTGCTTTCATCTACACGAACGGTATCACTGGAGCTAAAGCCAAAGGTGGTGGAATCGTCATCAATGACCACGAAGCTGATCACGCGCGGTGATTCAACGCTTGGGTCATCCGGATCGACCAGTTTGTCACCGTCGGTATCGGCAACCTGTACCGGCACTTTGATGGTGATATTGGTGCCATCCGCTGTCACTAAACCTGAGGTGTGTTCTGTTTCAGGATTTTGCGGGTGGATCAGCGGCTGGTATTGGGTAATGGTGGATTCGAGATCCACATCCAAACCGTTAGCGCCTTGTGTCGCGGTCATCACCAATTCCAGCGCTACGTCACCGTTAATGCTGGCGGTGATGGTGAACGTTGGGTTGCCATTGGCATCAGTGGTTTCGGTTACGGTGACGGTATCAACATTCTCGCCAGCGTTGTTTTTCAGCTCTTCCAACTCGGCTTTCAGTGTGTCGAGTTGTTCGATAGTGACTGTGGTTGGGTCGAGTCTGTCTGTCGCAGCTTCAATGGTGAAAGTGTCTGTCACCGTGCTGGATGTCGATTGCTCTGTCGGCGTACCCTGCTCTGGCAGTGCCAGTTTATCAATCGCAGCACCATCTCCGTCTACGCGCTCTCCACCTTGTGCCACTTCGCCGTCGATCAATTTGAACGACACTTCCGACTCGTTACTGACGTCGCCATCTGCATCTGTCACGGTGAATGGGAAGGTAAAGGTGGTGCTTTCATCATCACCATCGCTGTCACTATCGCCGTGTTGGTCAAACGGCTGATATTGAGTAACCGAGTATTGCGCGGGCTCTCCCGGGGTGTCAGAAGGCTTGAGGGAAATCTCCAGCACTTTTTCAGGTGTACCGCCATTGTCGGTGTATAGGGTGATCACGCCCGGAACCGAGGTATCGACTGTTGTTGGCTGACCATGAGTGGTGATGCCAGCAAACTGGTCTTCCGCTGCCCTTGCATCGAAGTTCACGCTGACGATTACATCACTACCAAGATCGACACCGTCTGTTGTCGATGCAGTGTTCCCCACTACAGACGCGGCAACTTCGGTCAGTTCAACGGCTGCTTCAGCAATAACCGGCGCTGCGCCATCGTTACTTTCCAGCGTCAATTGCGCTGGGTTCTGCATGAGGTCGCCGCCTGTATCAGCCACTTGCAACGGCAGATTGATGGAGATGGTATCGCCATCAATATTGACGTAGGTGCCTGTGCCGGAGGTGTGATCGAGCGGGCCGCTCTGGGTCAGCGTGGCGCTGATATCCAGATCATTTCCGTTTTGGGTCGCAGTGATCACCAGTTCAACAACGGTTTCACCATCCACGGTGCCTGTCAGTGTTGAGGTGAAAACGCCATTGGCGTCAAGGCTGGTTTGACGAGTAAAGACTACCGCCTCTCCATTAGAGGTAATTTCAGCAAGCTCTGCCTGCACAGCCACCCATTCGGTGGCAGCAATTTGCAGCTCACCGGGAACCAGTGCTTCGGTACCCGCTTCTATTGTGAAATTGGTGGTGGCTGGCGTACCGTACGGATCGTTGTCCAGATCGCCTTCGTTGACGGAAAGTGAAGCACGCTGGCCCCCTAATGCATCAATGTCAGGTCTTGGTGGACCAGGGAAAGGTGGGTCAACAGGATCTACGGGACCACCGTCGCCGTCACCTCCGCCAGTGATGCTGCCAGTGCCGTCGTCGCCACCAAGGAAGTCTTGGGTGTCATCCAGACCGCCCAGTGGCCCTAATGTGTCAAAGCCTGCTTCTGTCAGCGTGGCGGCATAACCGTAGTCGACCACAATAAAGCCTGCATTCGCGGAGCCATCACCGCCCTCGCCTGCTGCAGTTTCTTCAAAGACTTCTGTTGGGTCGACACCATCAACAATCAGCTGTTGTAGTTGGGCAACATCGATATCAAGGGGAACATCGGCGTTTAAAGCATCGCCGTTAAATGTGAGGCCATGAGTCGCGGAGTATTGTGCAAATTCATTATCGCTTAAAGGCACCAAGCAAGATGCACACTTTCCATCAAATACAAAGCGTTGGTCAGCTTGGCTAACCAGAACTGAACTGTTTTCATTTGTTAGTACGACTTGGTTGGGCGCAATTTGCATGCCCGCGCGAAGAGTGATGATGCGTGCATCATCTGCAACCAAATACGCTTGTCCATCCACCTTGTCGACGTTTAAACCGACATCGAACTCATGACCAATCATAATTCTTTCCCAACTTCCGTTCGCATTTTTTCACGCGAATCCATGTCTTTAACTGTTGTGCAGAGAGTTTAACCAGCTAGATGCGCAGTGTCTTTCCGTTACCCAGCTAGTTTCATTTCTTGCTCAACATTGAGAATTAGTGAGACAGAATTTCATGCGATTCCATCTCCTTACTGACACAAATGACACTTTTAAGATTAGGAAATGAGGGCTATTCGTGGGAACTTTTCTTAGTGAAGTCTCATGTATGCACAAAACAGCCGTACTTTTCATAAGAATCTGAGCAGTAACTACTTGAATATTCCGCTCATAGCCCAGATATTGTCTTAAAGAACAATGAAGGATGGGTATGAAATAAAGTCAAAACGTCATCCTAATGGAGAATATATGGCCACACATGTCGGTATTATTGACCAGGATCCGGTCCGATTGGTCACTGCCTTGCTGCACCGAAAGTTCAAGGCCGAAAAAGTGATTTTCATTGGCGTTGAATGTCAGCTTCCGCAGTATGAGCAGCTGAGTCAGGTTCTCACGCCGAAAGGCTTCGAAACCGAATTTTTCCAGATCCCTTCAGACATAAACATTCCTCTTATCAAGGGCAAAATTGAAGAGCTTGCCCGTCGTTTGAAAGATGAAGGGACAGAAGTCTTCTTCAACGCCAGTTGCGGGTTGCGTCATCGCCTTTTGACTGCTTACGAAATTTTCCGCACCTACCACTGGCCGATTTACGTGATTGAGCCTTTCAGTGACGAGCTTTGCTGGTTGTACCCTTACGGCAAAGAGCAGGAGCAAGTTGAAGACCACATCAACATCAGCGATTACCTGACCATCTTTGGTGCGCGCTGCGAGCTGCCAGAAGATGATATTCGCAGTGTGTTGGACACCACGATTGAAAGTGTCGGCCACAAATGGGCAAGCAACGCCTATGAGTTGGGCCCAGGCTTGGCAACCTTGAACTATTTGGCGACCACCTGTCGCAAAGAGCAAAAGCTGGATGTTGAGCTTAGCGACAAGCAACAGGGCTATCGCGAGTTGGGCATGTTGATTGATGATTTGAACGACGCGGGTCTTTCAACCTATCAAAACGGTGTGCTGACTTTCTCAAGCGAAGCGGCACGCCGATTTGCAAACGGTGAATGGCTGGAGTGGTACGTTCACCATATTGTTGAAGAAATTAAGCGCGAGCTGCTGACGATTCAGGATTTGTCGCTTGGTGTGCAGGTTTACCGCCAGATTGGCGATAAGGAAGTGCGCAATGAGCTGGATGTCGCGACAGTGGTGAATAATAAGCTTCACATCATCGAGTGTAAGACGAAAGGTATGTCTAGCGACGGTGATGACACGCTTTACAAGCTGGAATCGATTCGCGATCTGTTGGGTGGCCTGCAAGCACGCGCTATGCTGGTGAGCTTCCGCCCTCTTCGTCATCACGACATTACCCGTGCGACAGATTTAGGGCTGGCATTGATTGGTCCCGATCAGTTGGGTGATTTGAAAACGCACCTATACCAATGGTTCCTCCGCGCGGGCGGCCATGACAAAGGTCTGTTTGACTGATTCCTTCAGCGACAAAACAAACAAAAAAAGCCGACGCGGATGCGTCGGCTTTCTTTTGGGTTTCGCTGTATCTGTGGTTATGCGTTAAGCATCTTACGAGCAGACTCTACAACCACTTTGATAGAACGCGCTTCGGTCGCTGCCATGGTTTCTGCATTCGGGATTTCTTTCTGTGTGCGGTTAACGATAACACCCGCTACACAACCCGCTTTCAGGCCTGAACTTGCACACATGGTCAACAGCGTTGCTGATTCCATTTCGAAGTTCAGCACGTCCATCGCTTGCCACTCTTCCATTGAACCCTGGAAGCGACGTGTAACACGACCGCTGAAGGTGTCATAGCGCTCTTGACCTGGGTAGAAGGTATCGCTTGAAGCTGTCACACCGGTGTGAACTGCTGCACCAGACTCATCTGCCGCTTGTTTCATCGCCGTGGTCACGTCGAAGTCAGAAACGGCTGGGAACTCCATTGGTGCAAAGTGCAGGCTCGCACCGTCAAGACGGACAGAGCCAGTCGTCACGATGATATCACCCACATTAATGTGCGGCTGGATAGCGCCGGTGGTGCCAACACGCAGGAAAGAGCGAACACCCAATTGCGCCAGTTCTTCTACCGCAATAGACGTTGAAGGGCCACCAATGCCGGTTGAACAAACCACCACTGAGTGACCGTCCAGCTTACCGAGGAACAGAGTATATTCGCGGTGGCTGGCCAGAAACTTTGGCGAGTCCATCAGCGCTGCAATTTTTTCCACGCGCGCCGGATCACCCGGAATAATCGCCATGGTTGCGCCTTCAAGATCAGATTGGTTCACGCCTAAGTGGAATACGGTTTGTTCGGTCATTATTTAGCTCCTCAGTCATCGACACAAAGGGTCGACACATCTAAACGTAGGGTATGAGCTCCTCTCAGTGGGAGCTGCTATTTCATGCTCCCACCATACCAATCACGGAGGAAAATAAAGTGACAAACCTCACTTTTGATAAAGTTTCATTTCATTACATTTCAGTTTTTAGTGACATTAATCACTTTAAACAATGAAACAAAGTGCACTCTATCCAGAGACGGTTTTTGAGCGCTTAGAACGCCACTCAAGCTTTAAAGCGAAGTAACCTCAGAGCATTCAGAGTAACGATAGCAGTGGCACCACTGTCTGCTAAGACTGCAACCCAGAGCCCTGTAAAGCCAAGCACACTGGTCACCAGGAACACGGCTTTTAAACCGACCGCCAAAGCAACGTTTTGTCTGACATTGCGCATGGTGGCGCGGGACAAGGCTATCACTGATGGAATCTGCTCTATGCGATTTTGGCTGAGTGCAATGTCTGCCGTCTCCAGCGCGACATCTGTGCCTCCGCCCATGGCAATACCAATAGTGGCGGATTTCATTGCCGGCGCATCGTTAATACCATCCCCGACCATCGCCACGCGGTGTTTCAGTGCGATGTCATGAATAGCTTCCACTTTGCCTTCAGGCATCAGACCTGCCCTGAAGTCCATATTCAGACTTCCTGCTAATCCTCCAGCGGCATGGGGGTTGTCCCCTGTCAGCATCACTGAACGCACACCAGCTTTGTTCAAAGCATCAACGGTGGCTTTGGCGGTTGCTCTCAGCTCGTCACGCCAGGCAAGCGCGCCAGAGGCAATACCATCAATGAACACAATGGCCACGGTTTTGCCTTGGTCGGCAATAGTCTGCGCAGCATTCTGCCGCTCGGCACTGACAGTGTATTTCTCATCCAGCTTGTCGAGTGCCAACACTTCGAGGTGTTTGCCTTCTACTTCACCGGAGACGCCTTTACCTGCTGTGGCGATAACATTCTCGGCCGTCAGGCTGGCTAGTCCTCTCGCGTTGGCTGCTTCCACCACGGCTTTTGCCAAGGGGTGATGAGAACCCTGCTCGACCGCTGCTGCCTGTGCAAGAAGTGCGTTGTCATCGCCTTCCCAAACCAGTACGTCAGTCACGACAGGCTTACCTTCCGTGAGCGTGCCGGTTTTATCAAAGGCGACCCACTCTACTTTGCTCAAGGCTTCGAGCGCGGCACCGCCTTTAATGAGTGCGCCTTGCCTTGCCGCTGTTGCGAGACCGGAAGTCATTGCGGCAGGTGTCGAAATCACCAATGCACACGGACAGGCAATCAGCAACAATGCCAGACCGCGATAAATCCACGTATCCCAGCTCTCACCGAACATCAGCGGTGGAATAGTGACCACCAGCGCGGCGAGCACAATCATCAGTGGTGTGTACCAGCGGCTGAATCTGTCAATGAACCTTTCTACCGGTGCTCGACGCGACTCTGCATCTTCAATCAAATTCAAGATACGGTCGATGGCGCTCTCACCTTGCTTTGACACAACTTCCAATGAGACAAGTCGATCGACGGCCAAGGCACCAGCCAACACTTTATCGCCCTGCTGTTTTTCAACAGGTATGGACTCGCCGGTGAGTGCGCTCATATCAAAAGCGGCAATCTCGTTTTTCAAAACCGCATCCGCTGGCAACCTGCCACCCGGTGCGATTTCGATGGCGTGTCCCGGTTGCAATGAAGACACGGAGACAGACTCTTTTCTGCCGTCTTCAAAAATACGGGTGACGGTTTCTGGCACCAACGCCATCAATGCTTGGATTCCGGCACGCGCTTTTGCTGAAGCGTAACCTTCCAACCGCTCACCAATCAAAAACAGGACTAGCACCATGGCGGCTTCAACCGTTTCTCCAAGGTAAAGGGCACCAAACGCCGCAATGGACATCAGCGTTTCGATGGAAAACGGTGAGCCGGAGCGCCCAAGGGTGATGGCTTTCTTCACGATGGGGATAAGGCCGAGCACAGTCGCCAAGGTAAACAAGGCGGAGCCTGCTTCTGGCATCCACTGCAACAACACGGCGGCGAACGTCATCACGGCAACCAATGAGATCAGTAAGCCGTCTTTTTTGAAGGTAGTAAGCCAGCCGGATTCTGACTCCAGGGGTTTGGTTTCTGTCAGGCTAAGCAGCGGAAAACCGGTTTTGGCGGCCTTGGCTTCAATCGTTGCTTTCAGCTTATCGCTGTCGGCTTGGTTAAGGTTCACGATGAGCTTTTCGGTCGCAAAACGCACCTGTGCGGATTCAACGCCGGTGATGCCTTTGAGTGCGGTTTCGAGCTTATTGGCGCAGCTTGGGCAGTCCATATTGGTCACGCGCCATTGCAGACTGTCACTGAAAAGGACGGGTTCAGAAGGTGTATCGTTATTCTGTGTTTGGCTGCTGCATGTTTGACTGCTGCAACAGCCTTGGGACGATGGATCGTCAGTGCCTCCATCAGATATTTCTGTGGTAGAACAACTGCTCTCGCTCACGGTATGTGATGAACAGCAAGCCTTCGGTTGGGTTTCCGGCTTGCTGGTGTGTTGAATCGGATTTTGGCATTTCACTGAATGACATGAATGGCACATAGGTTTATCTCCTTAACCAAGTTTCATTATCAGTGTAAACCTTGGAGCCTACTCCAAGGTCAACCCAAATCTGTGAAATTACTTCAATCTGTCCAACACTACCTGCGTATCGAGCACATCAGGGAAGTCTCGATAATCCAGCCCTGCATCAAATACATACTGAGTCACCAGCTTTTTGGCTGCGCCAAGCAATGCTTCGGCATCCCATGGTTTTTCAAAGTAGCGTTCAATGCTCGCATTGTTGATCGCTTCAATGGTATCAGCATGGGTGGCCTGCCCTGTCAGTAGGACTTTACGGGTAAAGCGAAAACGTGGGTCCAGCGAAACTTCGGTTAACAGTTCCACGCCGGTTTTCTCTGGCATCACGTGGTCAGAGATGATCAGCGCGACATGCTCGCCTTCTGCATCTAACTCATCAATCAGATCCAGTGCTTCATCTGCTGACTCACAGTCTTCGATATGAAAGGCCACCGCCAGAGAAGAGAGATCTTTCAGTACGGCACTCAGCACCTCGCGTTGGTCATCAACGCAAATGATGTTTACTTTTTCCATCTGTTTCCCTCATTACAGGAATTCCACCATGCGTAGAATCCATACCATTACAAAACTGAGCGCGACACCGACCACGCCCAAAATAACACCTACTTTCGCCATCTGGTTGCTACTGACATGACCCGTCGCATGCGCCAACGCATTCGGTGGTGTACTGATTGGCAGAGACATACCCAGTGAAGCGGCGAAAGTCACGACAAGAATCAGTGTGGTTTCGCCACCAAGTGGTGACAGCGAAACCATAGACACACCCAGCGCCGCCATGATCGGCATGAGCAAGTTGGCCGTTGCTGTGTGAGACATAAAGTTCGCCATCAACAAACAAAGTGCCGCAGCGCCAAGAAGCACGATTTCCGGTGCGTAGTTTTCAAATGGGATGCTGTTTACCAGCAACGCCGCCAGTCCGGTTTTATCCAGTGCCAGACCCAATGCGAAACCACCTGACACCAGCCAAAGCACATCCCAGGAAACTTTTTTCAGATCTTCTTTGTTGATGATGCCTGTCATCGAGAATACGGCAACAGGGATTAATGCCACGGTGTAGGAGTTCATGCCATGGCTTGAACCCATCAGCCAGAGAAGCACGGTGACCGCAAAGGTGACATACACGGTGATGGCTTTCGGGGTTTTAAGGAAGCGCCCTTTGATAGCCAGATTGATTTGTTTTTCGTCTGCCGGAAACAGGAAGCTGAGTAATACCCAAGCAAGAAGGAGCATGACGATAACAAACGGCACACCAAATGCCATCCATTCGCCGAAAGTGATCAGGTTTTCGCCTGTCAGGTATTTCAAGGCAATCGCATTGGGAGGCGTGCCGATAGGCGTACCAATACCACCAATGTTTGCCGCGACCGGAATTGACAGTGCAAAGGCAATTTTGCCAGGGTCATTGGGTTTAAACAGTGCGAGGATTGGCGTGAGGATCGCTAGCATCATCGCCGTGGTAGCGGTGTTGGACATAAACATGGAGAAGATGGCAGTGATCATCATCAGGCCAGCCATCACCATTTGTGGTTTGTTGCCAAAAGGCTTCAATAACACCCGCGCAAGGTTGATGTCCAAACGGTATTTTGTCGCAGCCATGGCAAGGAAAAACCCGCCCAGGAACAGCATGATAATCGGGCTCGCGAACGTCGCCATGATGGTGTTGTATTGCAGCAAGTCACCAAATTCGGCGCTTCCCGCGTTGCTGCGAAACCAGATTAACCCTTTGTCTGACAGGAACAGGAGCTCGAGCACAATCACCACCACAGAAGTTGCGTAGATGGGTATTGGCTCTAGCACCCAACACAGCGCTGCCAGCAAGAACAAGGCAATGGCTCGCTGCTGCATCACGGTGAGGGTTTCAAAGGGAAACGCAGATGCCGGAAGTATCAGCACCAGCAAGGGGATAAGAATTGGAAGTATGTATTTCGCCTGAATGCGCATAATCGCTTGTAGTCCCTTAAAAGCTAAAACGCCCACTTCGTAACCTGCCGAATCCGTGGGCAACTGGATTATTTTGCGCGCAATGTCATGATCAGTTACTGAATTAGATCAATAAAATGCGGTGTATTTTCAATAGTCTGCATTCCGAATTTTCAAATAAAAAAGGACGCTCAATGGCGTCCTTTGATAAAGTCATCGTTTTGGCTAAGAGCGTGATGTGTTCTTGGAGATATCCTCGTCTGATAGCAACTCATCAGCATCTTCCGCCATCATCTCTCGACAGCTTGTCAGGCCTGCGGCAGGAACATTTGGCTCCACAGGAACAAGATCTTCTTCTTTTTCCTCGTGGTCATCTGCCAACTGGTTGATAAGACGTTTAACCAGGAAGTAACCCGCGATGCCAAACAGCACAGAGCCGACAGCCTGACCAATCAGCACCCCTTCTGCACCTGCGTAATGACCACCCACATACACAAATGGAATGGTTCCAAGTGTCGCCTTGCCCACATTGAGCATGGTCGACCATGTTGGTCGGTTAAGGTTATTAAACGCGGCATTGGAAACAAACAAGGTACCGTTGAAGATGAATGTAATGGCGATATAGGTACAGAACAGAGCCACCATGGAAGCGGCATCCCCATTCAGGCTAAAGGCATCAATGATTAACCCTTGCGAGAAGTAAAGGATAATCGCGACGCCCACACAATACGCTGTCACGAACTTCACCGAGTCGCTCAAGGTCAATCGCACCCTATCAAAGCGCAGTGCACCGTAGTTCTGTCCGAGGATCGGGCCTACCGCACCAGAGAGGGAGAAAATCAGTGCAAAGGAGACTGGTAATAAGCGCCCCATCACCGCATAACCTGCAACATAATCTGCGCCAAATTTCGCAATCTGAGCAGTCACAATAGCGTTACCGATGGGCGTTGCCGTGTTAGTGATGATGGCAGGGCCCGCGATATTGGTGATGGCTTTGAAGTGGGTTTTCAAATCTTCCAACGTTGGCATGGTCACCAAATCGTGCTTACGGTGTACGGCTTGGAACGCCACACCGAACATGACGAAGCGCGATATTAAAGAAGCGGTTGCTGCGCCTTCCACGCCCATGGACAAAGCGAAGATAAAGATAGGATCCAATACGGCATTAGCAGCACCTGCTGCCAAGGTTGCGGACATAGAACGTTTTGCATCCCCCACGCCTCTTAACGCCGCACCACCAGCCATACCCATCGCCATTAACGGTGCGCCAGGGAGCAAAATCCAGAGGAAGTCCGCCGCTTTCTGTGCCGCTTCCCCTTCTGCGCCAATAGATGCAAGGATAGGGTCAAGGAAAACCAGAATAATCCCTGCGGTGATGATGCTAACCAATGCTGAAAACACCATGACGCTGCCAGTAATTTTACGGGCTTCTTCACGTTGACCTGCACCTAGCGCACGACTCACCAAGGCGCCCATGGCAATAGAGGTACCAATTGAAACTGACGTGGAGAAAAAGATGATGGTACCGGCAAAGCCGACAGCGGCAGCCAGCTCGACTTGCCCGAGCAGACTGATGAAGAACATGTCAGCCAAGTCGACTAAAAACAGCGCCATCAAACCCACAGCACCGGATGTCGACATCACGGTGATATGGCGCATGATAGAACCATTAACAAACTTGGCCTGAGATTGGTTTGGCATGAAAAGTCCTGTTTTCTATGTGGTTTTATCTGCCGTTTTACGGCTAACAGACTATGATGCCACGAAAAAAAGGTGCCTCAAGCACCTTCTTTGATACAACACGTTCTATTTCTTTTAACAGTTAAACCGGATGGTGGAACGAGTCGTCAATTTGCGCTGCTATCGCACGCAGAATATCGCGTCGTGAAATACAACCGACCAGCCTTTCATCTTCGTCAATCACCGGATAGACCTTTGGCTTGGCTGGCAGCATTTCTTCTGCAAGGCGGATGATGCTGTCATCAGGAAGAACAGCCTTCACATCACTGTGCATACAATCTGCAACGTTGTTACTGTCCTGACAGTAATAACCCGCTTTCAGCAGTTTGTGAATCAAGTCTTGTTCGGATAAGAATCCAACCACCTTGTTTCTGTCATCAACGACGGGGCCACCCGTCTGGTTGGCACTGAGCATTTTCTCCAACGCCCTGGAAAGCGGCATGGAAGCGGTGAAGGTAACCGGTCTTTTGTTCATGTAATCTTTCACTTTGATCGATTCCATGCATCCCCCTAGTTTTGTTTGATACGTTGTTAGAAACAGGGACAAATCTCTGTAGCTTGTACTAACAGTGTTGACCAACCTGAAAAAATTACTAGCTGCCACAAGGGTATTTTTACGCTTTGTCACAAATGGAAGGCGGTTTTCGTTCATTTTTTCACGTAACTGAAACAGAAAAGCCGGTCGCAATGGACCGGCTTCATTTACTAGCAAATGCAAGACGTTACATAAACATCATCATGAGTAGACCAATTGGAATGCGCTCACCCGTTGGGGAAACTGCTTGGTCGCCTTCAATCTTTGCTTCAAGCGTCACGCCATTTTCGCTTTCGCTGATAAAACCATAAGGTTCAAGGTTGTTCAGTGAAGCAGAAATTGGCGGTACACCATGAACATAAGCCGCTGGAACATTCACCAACAGGTTACCTTTCAGCTTGGACATCAGCGCGCCAAAGTTTTGGGTCACACTGCCAAGGCCAGGCTCAACCGTTAGATCAAACTTGGCATCTACGCGGCCTTCAGGTGTATCCACTTCCAATGGCAATAATTCGAAAGTCATGCCGCTTTCTACCAACCCATCCAGAGACGTCGCCAACTGCATCATATCTTCGTCTGTTGGCTCTGCATTTAAGCTGTCCGCTTTTTCTGCCAGCGTCAGCATGGCGGTGTAATCCAGATCTTTGAAGTTTACGCCCAGCTTGAAGTTATTCAGCTCGATGGTTTCTGGCACATCAAGATTCTGGAATGAAACGGTATTTTTGCTTGTAATACGCAGTTCTTCAGGCGTTGCCGTCGCGACATCACCATTAGTGGCATCCATTTCATTTCGGACATCAAGTCCAAGGTTGGTCACGGTCGCCGCCATACCAGTGAGGTCAGTCAGGCTCACTGTCTTGGCATTCATGAGTTGTTGACCAACCCACATTTCATCGACCATTTTACCTTGGCCAGAGCCGGTAATTTCAGTAAAGGTAAACTTCTCGCCCTCAACACCGGAAAGCTCAACAGAAGGCATTTCCATCTGATAAACAATGTTGCCATCTTTGTCCGCGGAACCTGAGACATTGGCTGGTGAGGTGACAATCTTGATCTCTTCGTCGCCGCCATCCATCGCACGAACGGTCAGGTCAAACTGCGTGTCCCCAAAAATCGACGTTTCACTGACCAGAGTGATTGGTGACTCACCTGACGGCCAAAGCACTTCAGACAATGCTTTAAGTTCTGGGGTCATATCAATGATGGAAATTGAACTGATGCTAAGGAAGCCATGGTCGATTTCACTCAAGACAGTGAAAGACGTTGGTAGGCCTTCTTCTTCATAAACGGTTTTGGTAGAGCCTGTCAGCGAAAACTTGGTCACTACATTTGAAGATAAGTAGCCACGATCGTAAGAAACGTTTTCAACCGCCATGTAAGGGGATTTGGCTTTCTCAACCTCAGCTTCATATTGAGACTGACCAATTTGTCCCGTCGCAAACGGCCATAAGACAGCAATCGCTACCGCACCTGCTACAGCCGCATATTTTCCAAAAATCATTTTCACTCCAACTGACTCGACTTTCTAGTGCTTCCGAGTGTAACCCATTGGTTCTCATAACCCTATTAGGCAGCTGCGTTTTCTTAAATTATGTGTCAGTTTGCAGCGCTCTTCTCAGCTTAAAGACGGGCAAAGCGATACACTCACAAAAAATAGAGATTTAACGGTAAACGCATGAATTCCAATGTCATCCTATGTCTGGACGACGACCCTTCTGTATTGGCGCGAATTGAACGCGAATTGGCTGGTTTTACCGAAACCTTCGACCTTATCTGTGCCGACAATGCTGCGGCCGCCAGTGAAATATTAGAGCAACTCAATCGGGAAGATCGCCGGGTCTCCCTTTTCATTTGCGACCACGCACTGGGAGAAGATGAAGGTATCAACCTTCTTATTAATATCGATAATCATCCTGCCTCTCATGGTGCCCGAACCGTGCTGCTTAACGACCAGCCGGATTTGGAAAAAATCATGCAGGCCGTCAACGAAGGGCGATTGAACTATTGTCTCACCAAGCCTTGGGCGGACAATGAAATCAGTGAGTTGGCAAAAAAAGAACTCACGCAATTCGTGTTGGAATTTAATACAGATGATCTTCTGCGGTACTGCAACACACTGGATCAACGCCGGTTGTTGGATGCTCACATCGAGAAGAAACTGGCTTCCTATCGCAGCGGCTTTATCGAATCTTCACTGGGCGTCTCGGACGAAGAACTGTCGAAGCAGCTGATTGATGGCATATCGGATTACTTCGAGCAAAGCAGTGAGCACAACGTTAGTCGTCTTTACAGCGAAGACCATATTCTTACCCATGAAGACAAACCCAACTCATTCCTTTGGTTTGTGGTGGAAGGCGAAGTCGCGCTGCTGAAACGCGATGAAACTGGCGCATCACATGAAGTGGCAAGGCTTGGCCAAGGCAGCTTGATCGGCGGTATGTCTTTCGTTACTGGCGATGTCTCTTTCTCAACGGGCATAACCCTTGAGCCAACCAAAGTGTTGAAGCTCAACAGAAATCTGTTTTCCCAAGTGATGCAGGCCCGCAATGACTTATTGCCTCTGTTCTCTAATTATCTACTTCGCCACTTTAACCGTCGCCTGAAACGCAGTATTACAACTGAAGTGAAACTGCAGCAAACACTGCAATCGCTGGAATTGGCGCACAAGCAACTTATCGAGAAAGAAAAGATGGCGATGCTTGGGCAACTGGTCGCTGGTGTCGCTCATGAGCTCAATAACCCGGTTTCTGCGATTTTACGCAATAGCGAAACCCTTCGCGATAACATTGGCACCCTCATTAATGTTGAGCTCAATACCCAAGCGCGCGAGAAAGCGAATCAAATCATGGCGGAAGCTCTGCTCTCTCGTCCGATGTCGACAGCCGATGCCCGCAAACTCGCCAAAGACGTTGAGCCGCTTGTAGGTAACCGCAACCTCGCCAGAAAAGCCGTCAATATGGGATTGGATAATCCTGATGATGTGGCGTTCTGGACGAAGGCATTGGGCAATGAGTTCCAGCACACCCTCAATCAATGGGACATGTTCTATCAAGCAGGCAGCTTGCTTCGTTCGACCAATGTCTGCGCAAGACGTATCGCCGATATGGTGAAAAGCCTGAAAACCTATGCCCGTCAGGACGATGAAACCATGCATGAAGTCGACATTCACGAAGGCATTGAAGACACCTTGGTGATGTTCGAGAACCAGCTAAAGCGCATTACACTGGTGAAAGATTATGGCGAGTTACGCCCTATTCGCTGCATGCCCATTGCATTGCAACAGGTATGGACCAACCTGATTTCCAATGCGCTGGATGCTGTAGGGCAAAATGGCGAGGTTGAAGTCAGAACCCGCGAAACCGTTTATCGCAGCCGCAAAGCCGTCAAAGTCACCGTGATGGATAACGGCGTCGGTATTCCTGAAGGGATCAAAGATAAAGTCTTCGAACTCAATTACACCACCAAGCGTGAAGGCCATTTCGGGCTTGGTATTGGGCTTTCTGTCTGTCGCCAGATTGTTGAGCATCATGGCGGTGCCATTAACGTCAGTTCGTCACCGGGCGAATTTACAGCGATGACAGTGACCCTTCCCTATTCTCCCCTTATCGCGCCATACATGGAGGACAAATGAGTAAGTACCTTATTTTATGTGTAGACGATGAACGCGATGTTCTGGATAGCGTGGTAAACGACATTTCATCGCTGGAAAGCCATTTTGTGATTGAAGCGGCAGAGTCTGTCGCAGAGGCCAAAGAGATTTTGGCCGAAGCCAGCGCCGATGAGTTGCGGTTAGCTCTCATTCTCTGTGACCACATAATGCCGGAAGATCTTGGCGTGGATTTCCTGATTGAGCTGAATAGCTCGGCGGAAACCCAAAAGGCCAGAAAGCTGTTACTAACCGGACAAGCTGGGTTGGAAGAAACCGTTCAGGCGGTCAATCATGCCAGCCTTGATTACTTTATCGCCAAACCTTGGAGCGGCGATACGTTGCAACAAGTGGTGATTGACCAGCTCACCACCTTTGTTATTGAGAACGATAGTAATCTGCTCCCTTGGGTAAGTGCGTTGGATGCGGAACGCATTATGGAAGCTATCAGCAATAACCGTCTGAGCTACTCTGACAACTGAATCGACACTTAGGGTGACCAGACCCGAATTCCTGACATTCAATGTCGTGAGTGGTCAAAAAACCAGCCTTTTAAGTACAAAATAACGGTCATAGCGCCAGATTAAGGTGCTATGCTGTTGTTTCGCAAAAGCGACTTCTATTAGAATACGCACACAATATTTTCTTCACGAGACCCTTTTGATGCGCAAAACCAAGATTGCCGGTATTTTGCTGGCTGCCGCGACTTCTGCTGGCTTCTCTGCTGCAAGTGCTGCTAACGACACAACCATGAGCAACTTCAGCTACGACTACTTTGAAGCTCGCGTTGGTATCAGCCCAGTCACTTACGGTGTTGGTTTCAGCACTTCGATTCACCCGAATGCGCACATCCGCGCCGAAGTCGACACTGAGTTCGAATCTGATTTCGATACCACTGCAGCAATCGGTTTCCATGCGCCAGTAAACAACTGGGCAGACGTCTATGGTGAGCTGGGTCTTCGCACCATGAAGCAGCGCGGAAAATACAACCACGACACAGAGTTTGGTGTGGAAGTAAACCTGGGTCTTCGTCAGTGGCTGACTCCACAACTGGAAGTAGGTGCTGAAATTGGTCACCTTTCTATCTCAGACGATGATGATATTTTCGGCTCTGTGAATGCTCGCTTCCACGCAACTGAGCTGTTCTCTATCGGTTCTCAGCTACGCTTCAATGAAGCTTACGGTGACCAGTTCATGTTCACCACCCGCTTCAAGTTCTAAGCGACGGAACATTAAAAAGGCCTCTCAAATGAGAGGCCTTTTTTCTAGGTTCTGTTGACCTTAGGTGATAACTCTATTGGCAATCCACCACATTGAAACCCTGAGGTGTGTCTTCAGTGATCAGCGTTGCGACAGGCTCATAACCCATGGAAGCGGCCAAGTCTTCATAACGTGCATTGATGGTGTGAACCAAAATATCACCGGTTTTTCCACCACACATCTGGGCAAAGCCCATCCCTTCCAACACTCCACATTGTGAAGAGACAAGATCAACGCCGCTATTTCTCAGCAAGCTCTCACTTTCAAAGATACTCATGCCTGACGATTCACACTGAACCGCACCCTTGGTTTTATACACTGTGATTTCTTCTGCGGGCTTGATGGCACAACCTGTCAAGATAACTGCGAGAGCAGCTCCTGACGCCAATCCTCTCAGACCGGTTTTTCTCATTACCTAGCTCCTGAAATGATTATTCAATGTCGATTTCTAATAAGTAAATTGCTGATAAGCCGATAAGCTCAATGACCATGGGCTGGCCAAATTGCTCAATCAGTTTGGAAACACCAAAGGCAACTTTTTGTTTGCCTTGGTCACCACCATTCACCGCACCCAATAAATAACGGATGCAGTTAGAGAATTGGGTTTCAGAGAGCGCTTCAATCCAGGTTCGTTTAATAGAATCACTGTCAGTCGTGTCGATTTGGCTGGTGACGTAAGCCAGTACCTGCCCTTGAAATGCACTCACCATATCCTCTTTTGTCGGCACGACACGTTGGATACCGCTTCGGCTCAGCCCGGTTCTTTTGGCGATAGAGCCGTAAGTGACAGCATCCCAACCTTGTTCCATAAAGATTTCAACGATGGTGCGATAGATAAGCGCCTCTGTTTCTAAAGCGCCTTGCTTGGTGTTCTTCGCCATTATTCCCTTAAACCCACCCAAATCAGCGCTCAGCGCTGGGTTACATAGCCATCACGCTGTTGCTCGCGCGTTTATCTTCAGATAGCTCACATCCCTAATCGCAAATGTTACCTGATTTCGCAGCGGTTTTTTATATTTAGCCGTCACTTTATGTAGCGAATCCAAGTTTACGCCAGCGTGAATTAACCTGATGACAGGATAACCATGCAGCACTGTCCAAATTGACAAGTGAAGTTAGGCGTCATTCAGCACGCTTAACTGGCTGTCCAACCATTGTTTGAATGCCAGTATCTTTGCGTTTCCCTGATGTTCTTCCCGATAGACCAGATAGAAGCTGTAGGGTGACTTAACAGGGCGATCCACCGGTGCTACTAATCTTCCAGACATCAGATAATCCTGTATGTAGGCCATGCGGCCTATCGCCACACCTATACCGCATGTTGCTGCATCCAAAGCAAGATCTGCCCGATCAAAACTATGGTTGGTGCCATTGAGTTCAAGCCCGTTAGCATTGGCCCAATAAAGCCACTCGTCGCTGAGACTGGCGCTTGCCCAAGGGGCCGCATCATGCAAAAGCTGGCACTGAGCCAGTTTCTCTGGGTTGTCGAAAAGTGAATGACGCTCTGCATATTCAGGGCTGCAAACCGGCACGATGGCATCATCCATCAAGTGATGGCTGATTAAACCGTTGTAGCGTCCATGACCAAAGTAAATCGCACAATCAAAAGCTTCGGCTTTGAAATCGATAAGATCGTTTCGGGTTCTGAGATGTAAGGTGACATCTGGGAAAGCCTCGGAAAACTGAGCAAGTTTTGGCACTAACCACTTTTGTGAAAACGTCGGCGGGGCTGAAATGATGAAGTCACCAAAAGGCTTGGCCCGATTGAGTTCAAGGAGTTTAAAGCTGATGGCAGAAAACTGTTCGGTCACCACCAACTTTAGCTGCTCACCTTCGTTGGTAAGGGATAAATGGCGGGGTCTTCGAACAAACAATGACACTTCCAGTCGCTGTTCTAGTTTCTTAATCCGGTGACTAACCGCACTCTGTGTCAGATGGAGCTCTTCAGCTGCGCGTGTGAAGCTCATGGTTTCAGCAACAACAGAGAAACAGTGCAATCCGGCAAGTAAGGAAGAAGAAAGCTGAGGCAATTTCATTGTTTTATTTTGTTTTTGGGTGATACCGAGACTTTAGCAATAATCACCATTTGGGTACACATAGCCAATCAACAGGCGAGATTCATCACTTGAAATAACAGATCTGGTTTTAACCCTAAAACTCTAAGATACAGGCATAAAAAAAGCCGCTTTAAGCGGCTTTTTGGGCATTGAGATATAAGTTAGATTGCGCGAAGTAGTTGTTGTTTGGTTTCTTCGCTCAGCAATGTCCAGTGAGTACCGTTTTGGGCACCAGCGAACATCCACAGTAATTTCACGTCGACATCGTAACCGTGTGCTTCCTGCACTTTACGGAACAATTCTTCCGGGCTCATTGAGAAGAAGGTATCTACATCTTCTACGCCCGCTTTTTTAAGCATACGCTCAATGGTCAAACGCAAGTTGGGTAAATCGCGCAGACGCTTGTTGAGCTTGGAGTCGCGGTATTCTTTCTCTGCTACCGAATTCTCTACGGACTTTTTTACCATCACATCTAACCCCTGATCCTCCGTTTCGTAAAGATCAGTGATGTCATAGTAGTTCACGATAGCGGTAGAGCTTTTCTTAACGTGAACGAATTTCTTGCACTCTTTGTCGATGAGATTTTGCGTTAGGTCGTTACCACCACGCAGGTAAATACGGTCTTCCTTAACCAGTGCGAACATAGCTCCGCTCACGAAGAAGCCAGTTCCACCGAACATTGAACGTTTTTCAGTCTCGCCAAACTGCGACAAGTACTCTACAAAGCCACTTTTAACTTCCAACACGTGTGCCTCCTTTCTCCCCAAAAAATAAACCAAAAAGTTTCGGTTTAAATATCGTAATTTCTCAACGCGAATTAATGATGACGCATTAGGGCATAGAAAACCATGCACCAGATCACCCAACACCGAAAACTGTAGCCATTTTGCAACATCCGTCACGGTTATTGGATGTAATTTTTATGTTTATATCATGTTAATTGAGCGGTTACACTCGCAAATTGTTACGTTTTTTTGCAGGGATATTTCTTCACAAACGTTAGATTACTTCAAAAACTGGCACTTACAGCTGATCAATCTTGCGTTTTATCTACTAATAAGATTGTCAACCAGCACCCTGCATGGATAGCTATACAAGAAAGGGGAACAAAGTGCCTTTCGTTCAAATTTATCAACAGATGTATTTCAATTAAAACACGAGACAATTACTATTAACTCAGCGTTCTTTCGAGTCTAAAAAGATGGATCATCTATCGTTATTCTGGGTCTCCCCTGACCGTGAAAAATACCTCAGAGCCATAGAAACTGATTTTTTCCAGCGTGTTTATCGCAAGCTGAAAGATGGCACTCTTGAGCTTCCTCCCATTCCTGACGTCGTCGTTAAGCTCCAGCGCGCCTGTAATCAGCCCAATACAACCGTCCGTGATGTTGCAACGCTCCTCCTGGATGATGCCACATTGACCGCGGCGGTGATTCGCTCTGCAAACTCAGCGGTATTTAGCCCACGCACCAATCGTCCTTGCCATGACATCAACATGGCTGTATCCCGTTTAGGCATTCAACGCGTACTCGGCATTGCAACTGCTCATGCGATTCAAACCTTGAAAACCAACTCCCCTTTCAGCAAGGAATGTAATGCCCTTCTGAAAAAAAGCGCGACGTCGTCCCGGGAGTTTGGCTCCACCATGGCACTGCTATGTCAAAAGGTGCGTGGTTATGATGAAGAAAACCTCCATCTCGAAGTCGAAAAGTCCCTGTTAATTGGCTTGTTAGCTGACATTGGTATTTACAGCGCAGTGAAGGCGTTTCACGACTACACAGAAGAAGGTAACTATCTGGATTTTGAAATCGCCAGCCACGTCTTTTTCACCGTCAGTCGTGAAGCCAGTCGTTTCATCCTTAAAAGCTGGGGCTTCGATTTAGACTTTGTGGAAGTGTCGCTCAACCGCCGGATCAGAAAAGCCAGCGAAGACGTTTCTTATCTGGATGTCGCTAAGATGGCGAATCATTTGCTGATGTTCAGAGCCAAAGATGAGGACATTGATGAGCATGAAGTGGAAATCACGTTGGCAGGTGCTGAAGCGCTCTATGAGCTGTCGAATTTGAATGAAAGAGACTTCCGAAGTCAACTGAATAACATCATCGATAACTGTGGTTTTTAATGCCGGCATTCCAGCTTCCAATGAAATTTTGACCTGGTTTTCGCACACAGATTGACCTGATTAGATCGCGACTGATACTCTCATCGCGATTTCTTTTTTATCAATAAGGTCTTACGCGAATGCTTCCCGGCATGCTTTATATCTTCCTGCCTCTGGTCGTTGGCTATTTCATTACGATCAAAAAGGCATCTTTGCTCGAAAAAATCAATCGTTCCACGTCCCATCTTGTCTTTGTCATTCTTGGCTTAATGGGACTCAGCCTTGCTGCGCTGGATAACCTTTCCAGCAACCTCAATCAGATCCTGCTTCTTGCAGTCACCTTCTTCTTTTGTATCGGAATCTTTAACCTTTTAGCCCTGCCGCTTTTAGATAAGGTACTCAAAACTAAAACCGAACAACACAAACGTGAAGTACCGATTTCTGCTATGGCAATGGAGTCAATCAAACTGGTGTTTGTCGTGGGTGGTGGCCTCATTCTCGGATTAGTTCTTCCGATTCCTCTGGATTGGGTAGATCCTGCCAGCGAAGGTATTCTGCTTATCCTTCTTTTCCTGATTGGCATTCAGCTTCGCAACAGTGGTATGACGCTGAAACAAATTATTCTGAATAAGAAAGGGCTGGGTGTTGCGCTGATTGTCATCGTTACTTCCTGGCTGGGTGGGCTTCTCGCTGCTTGGATTCTCGACCTTCCCTACAACTATGGTTTGGCGATGGCTTCCGGCTTTGGTTGGTATTCTCTGGCGGGGATTTTGATGGGTGATGCGCTTGGTCCTGTTTATGGTGGCGCCTCATTTATGCTGGAACTTTCTCGCGAGCTTGTCGCGATTATTCTTATTCCTCTGCTTATTGCCCGTTACCCTCTCACCGCTATCGGTTACGGCGGAGCGACCTCAATGGACTTTACCCTTCCAATCATTCAAACCACGGGCGGCGTGAAGTGTGTACCTATTGCTATCGTCAGTGGGTTTATCCTGAGCTTACTGGTTCCGATACTCATGCTGTTCTTTGTCGCTCTATGATGAATAACGCGACGAGATGACAAAGGAAAAGGAGAGCCGAAGCTCTCCTTTTTTAATAGCGAGGGGGAACGCTATTATCAATTAGTTGTTACGGATCCACTCGTCCATGTCTGATTTCAGGTTGTCAGACTTGGTACCGAAGATAGCCTGAACACCGCCACCAGCCATGACTACGCCAGCCGCACCCAGTTTCTTCAGTTGGTCTTGGTCAACTTTATCAACGCTTGCTACAGCGACACGCAGACGTGTGATACAAGCATCCAAACCAGTGATGTTATCTTTACCACCGAAAGCCATTACCAGGTTCTTCGCCATTTCAGATTCAGAACCCGCAGCCGCTGCTGTAGTTTCATCTTCGTCTTCACGACCTGGAGTTTTCAGGTCCAGCTTAACGATGGCAACGCGGAATACGATGTAGTAGAACACTGCGTAGCACAGACCCAGGATTGGGAACAGCCACATTTTCTGAGAGTTCGCAGACAGCACCACAAAGTCAATCAGACCGTGTGAGAATGACGTACCATGAACCATACCCAGCATGTTGGTCAGTACGAATGCAGTACCTGCCAGAATTGCGTGGATAACGTACAGAACTGGTGCAACGAACAGGAATGCAAACTCGATTGGTTCGGTGATACCTGTCAGGAATGAAGTCAGCGCTGCTGAAACCATGATACCACCCACTTTCGCGCGGTTTTCTGGTTTCGCGGTGTGCCACATTGCAATCGCTGCTGCAGGCAGACCATACATCTTGAACATGAAGCCACCGGCCAGCTGACCGAAGCCATTACCCGCTGCGCGAGACGCCGCGTCTGCTTCCAGATAACAAGTCAGTACACCAGTACGCGCTTCGCCTGCAGCGTTCACACATGAGCCTGCTTCGAAGAAGAAAGGTACGTTCCAAACGTGGTGCAGACCAAATGGGATAAGAGAACGTTCAACGATACCGTAGATACCGAATGCTGCTACTGGGTTCTGGTTAGCTGCCCAGTGTGAGAAAGCACCGATTGCAGCGCCGATTGGTGGCCAGATAACAGAAAGTAGCAGTGCCAGACCGATGGCACAGAAGCCAGTCATGATTGGAACAAAGCGCTTACCCGCAAAGAAGCCAAGGTAGTCAGGCAGCTGGATACGGAAGAAGCGGTTGAATGCCCAAGCAGCCACACCACCAACCAGAATGCCACCAAGCACACCAGTATCGATCTTCTCTACACCCATCACTTGTGCCATCACGCCCAGCGTGGCAGCCATGATGCCGTAGCCAACGATTGCAGCTAGACCTGCAACACCGTCGTTATTGGTAAAGCCAAGTGCAACACCTACTGCAAACAGCAGTGGCATTTGGCCAAATACCGAACCACCGGCACTTTCCATGATTTGTGAAACAACAGAAGGCAGCCAGCTAAAGTCGGCAGCACCAACACCCAGCAAGATACCCGCAACCGGCAAAACCGATACAGGCAGCATCAGCGCCTTACCGACTTTTTGCATGTTCGCAAACAGGTTTTTAAACATAAAAACGCTCCTGATTAATATTGAGTTGCTTTTAAACTCAAACCAATGCGAGTTCTCGACAACCCAGTAACTTATGTAATTCGCTGAGTAATATAAGACTGCTCAGTTACAGTGACTACGTAACACGATTTTGTTGTTCAGAAAGTAAATATAGATCACACACAAAACAGTCTGCTTAGCACTTTTGATACTCAATAAGATATTGTTTTAAAACAACTTAAATAAAAATAGCGCTGGGATTGATTGATCTTCGTTCAACAAAATCCTGTTCCACTTTAAGTTATTTAATGTAACGAAATTAGTGCTAAGTCACCTCTCCCCGTTACAGTGAGATTTATCACTTAACTACATGTATTTGTTAATATTTCATTGCTATACATTTACAACATGTATAGCTCGCAAACCCAGTCGGTTACTTTCAGTCCGACCTCTGCTTTGCCGTATATTTTCAGTTCAGTTCTGGCTAGACAGGAATAAAGATGAAAATAATAAAACGCTTTGCTTGCTTGATGTTGGTGGCTCTTGTCACCGGCTGTCAAAGCACTTTGATTGATCAGCCATTCAGTGCCGATAACAGTTGGCAGACCCAGACATTAGAGAATGGATTGATTGTTCACATTAAGGAGTTGCCCAACCAATCCGTATCCACACGCTTCATGGTTCGCACAGGTTCAAGAGACGAGGCTGAAGATCAGAAAGGTTACGCCCACTTCCTGGAACATATGGCGTTTAATGGCAGCGAAGCCTTCCCTAAGAATGAAATTGTCTCGCTGTTTGGCGACGAAGGTGTGGCTTTTGGTCAACATCTCAACGCGTTTACTTCATACACAAATACCGTCTATGAGGTAGACCTTCCTTCAAATGAGAAGCTCTCTGATACTTTGGCTTGGTATCGGGAAATCGCTACTTCACTGACGTTGGACCCCGAAGAGATCACCAAGGAACAAGGTGTAGTGTTAGGGGAGTTTCGCTTTTCTTTTCAGGGTCACAGCGACGCAAGCAGCACCGACTTTGAAATCTATCGATTGATTGCCGAACAGCTATATAACGTTGACGAGGATGTCCTTGGTACCGAAGATAGCATCCGAAATGTCTCTGAAGATCGATTAAGAGATTTCTATCAAACCCACTACACACCAAGCCGCAGTGAGATTTTCATAGCAGGTGATGTCGATGTAGCTTCAACCCTCAAAGAGATCAGCGAACTCTTCGCCACCTGGACGGCGACAGATCAACAGGCTCCAATCCATAAAGTCTCTCCGCTAAGCCGTGGAGAAAACAGTTTCGTTCGGGTTAATGATCTTTCATTCCCCTCCACGACGTTGCTCTTTGATTTGGGTGCAAACCCAATGGAGACAGCAACTGACTTTGAAAACTTTGCTGCCGCAAGTGTTTTGTCAAATGCTATCAGCACACGCTTGAATGACCGTGCCAGAGACCTTGATGCTCCTGTACAAAGCACTCATGCACAATTGATTCAGTGGTTTGAGCGAACGATTCTTAGCATTCAGGTTTCTTACGAAACGTCGAATCAACTGGAAGCAATGCTGTTTCTTGGCGAGGAACTGGCCACCTTACGTGATCAGGGACTGAGTACGCTGGAAATTGAAGCTCAAACCAGTGACTTCCTGAAGCTTGAGTCAACATTCTCTGACAACTATACCGCACGTAATTATGCCGAAGACCATGTCTTTTCCCGCATGATAGGCAGGCAGACTTTGTCATCGGAAACCTACAAGTCATTGTCGACCGTCTTCGTCAACCGTGCAGATAAAGCCTGGTTCAATAAAGAACTCAAATCATTGCTCTCGACTAAGGATGTACAATCGCTCGTTGCATTAGAACATCACATCTACCCTACTGAGCAAGTAAAGCAGGAACAACTGGCTTTAATTGCTGATATGCAAAAGGCGTTCAAGCAGACCGGTAATGTGTTAGTTCTGCCAGACCTGGTTTCGGACTTCCCTCAGCCTGACAAAACCGGTGAGATTGTGGCGATACAAGATCTCGATGCCAACACCACCCAATGGCAACTCAGCAATGGCGTTACTGTGTACCTGAGGCACATGCCAAACTCAGGCGATGATGTTCATGTATATGCCGGTTCTAAAGGTGGCCTTGCGGCGCTTCCGCCCTCTTTGCGCCCTGCGGGTCTGCTGATGCCGGGGGCTTATTCTGAAAGTGGTCTTGGCGGGCTCTCGTTCAATGAATACAACCGACTGATGGTCAAAGAGAATGCCTATATAGAGCCTATGGTATGGGAGCACCTACATGGATTTTATGGTAGCTCCACCAAAGCCTCTTTACCCTTAGTGCTTGCTTCCATGTTCCAAGGCTTCCAGCACGCCACGCTGGACGAAGAGATGTTCGAACGCCATAAAGCGCAATTCATCAAGAATAACCGTCAATATCTTGAGTCCGTTGATGGTAAAGCACTGATGGCTGTCTCAAATGAAATCTATGATGAGAATTCAGTTCGCCACACTCTAACGCCTGAGGATTATGAAAAAGTCGGTGCTAATGATGTGGTAAAAGCTTACGACAACCTGATGAAAACCAATCGAGGGATTGTGTATGTCATCGCTGGAGATATCGCTGTCGATGAGTTCAAACTACTTGCCCGAACTTATCTCGCTGGCATGACGTTCAAAGGCTTGCCGTCTGAAGGCCTCTATGACGTGAAGTTAGAGCCGAAAAAAGACGAACTCACCATTGCTTTTGGTCCCAAAGGTAACAATGTGGAGCTGTTTACCATGTTCGCCCGGGATGCGGAGAAGAAAACCACCAAAGACTATTTCCTAGCTGATATTGCGGGACGCATTCTCACCACTCGCCTGACAGAACAAGTCCGAGAGACAGGGAGTTTAGATTACTCTCCCTACTCGTTTGTGATGTGGCCTGAAGGTGCAGATACTCAGCAATTACTTATTGTCATGAGCTCTTCAATCAGAAAACGAAAAGAGGCACGAGATGCGCTGAATAAGATAGCCGACTCTATTGGACATGGAGCGACACCAGAGGAATTCAGCAGTACCTCCAAGCAGTTATCTCATGCTCTACAAGATGGATTATCACAACCACAAGAGCAGGCGCGGATGATGTTTAATTATGTGCTCGCAGATGCGGACCCTCTGGCAGTGGTTAACCCTGACCGCGTCATTGACGCATTAACACAAGAAGATATAAACCAATATCTGAAAGCATTTACGTCAAAATCCGCCATCCGGATAGACGTGACAAATTTGCCGTCAGCACCATAAATGCGAAAGCCGGGGATATATAATCCCCGGCTTTTCGTTATATTTACCTATTATCACTTTTTCGCTTGAGAAAACAGCTTAAAGAAGTTCTCTGTGGTGACCTTAGCGACTTCATCGCCAGATACGCCTTTCAGCAGTCCCACATATTCTGCGACTTCACGCACATACGCAGGTTGGTTTTCCTTGCCACGGAATGGAACTGGTGCCAGATAAGGCGAGTCCGTTTCTACCAGCAGTCTTTCCAATGGCAGGCGACGCACTACGTCTTTCAGTTCAGAGGCTTTGTTAAAGGTAACAATGCCTGAAATAGAAATGTAGAAGCCCAGCTCGATCGCTGCTTGTGCCATTTCATAGCTTTCGGTGAAGCAATGGAGAACACCACCGACTTTCTGCGCATTTTCTTCTCGGAGAATTTGCAGAGTGTCTTCACGCGCCATACGGGTATGGATGATCAGCGGTTTGTTCAGCTCCACCGCCAAACGAACATGCTGACGGAAAGCGTCTTTCTGCTTTTCAGCCAGTTCCGGCTGGTAGTGATAGTCCAGACCCGTTTCACCAATCGCGACCACACGATCATCAGAAGCCAGTGCTTTCAGTGTGTCGTAATCAAAGCCTTCTTCGATATCCAGCGGATGAACACCACATGATGCGAATACGTTATCGAACGGGCGAATCAACTCCATCATTTTTGGGAAACTTTTCAGCGTCACACCCACAGACAGTAGATAATCTACGCCGCGCTGTTTGGCATTTTCTACCACTGCGCCTACATCAGCGTGTAAATCTTCGTAGTTGAGTTTGTCGAGGTGACAATGCGAGTCGACTAGCACGTCTTTTTCTCCGATAGGTTTCTGACTAAAGCGGACAATTATACGATATTTGAAGCGGGATAGCTCACCATCCCGCGTTATTTAGGAGGCTGTAAATTCCGTCAGCCAGCGGCTGATAAGGAGCTCACTGTTGAGGCCGGTATGCTTTGAAAGCTCTGCTTTCAATCGGTTCAAGGCCATCAGTTGAGACATGACTTTTGCCTGCGGTAAAGCTAACGCTAAATTCTGGACGGTTTTCATATCATCACAGTGGACAATCGCTTCATCTGAGCCTTGCTGGACCTTGATGATATCCAGCATCAAGAAGCTCAGCCATTGCAGTCCTTCCTGTTGCGCCTTAACGATAAGGTCTGTGACAGAAAAAAGCCCCTGCTTCTTACTCACAAAATCAGCAAACGCGTCCACTAATGCTTTGTGTTTACCGACGCTGCCATCTTCAATGAATGCTTTCGCCGCTAACGGTGCCCCGCGGTTAATACGCAGCACTTGCAGAGGAACGGACTCAAACAACTCGCCTTCAACCCAACGCTTCACCACTGATTCTTCCGGCAGTTTGGGTTTCCACTTATTACAGCGGCTGACAACCGTCGGTAACATGGTGTCCATCGATTGTGATAGGAGAATAAAGTGACAGTGTGATGGTGGTTCTTCGAGTGTTTTCAGCAGTGCGTTGGCGGCCGCTTCACCCATTCGGTCGGCGTTTTGAATCAAAATAACGCGTTGCCCTCCTAGTTGAGAGGTTTCCCACGCGTATTGGTTGCCTGCACGAACCGCATCGACACCCAGTTGTTTGCCTTCAGACTCTGGTTTCAACCAGTGGAAGTCTGGGTGCGTGTCAGCATCAAACAATTGGCAGCTATGGCACATGCCGCAAGGCTCAGTGACCCCATTCTTACAAAGAATGGTTTTCGCCAGGATGGCAGCAAGTTCTATCTTACCACTTCCTTTTGGCGCGCTCAGAAGCACAGCGTGATGTAAGCGATCCTGACCGAGCAATTGCTGCCAGTTTTGCCAGATTTCGTGATGCCAAGGATACAGCTTAGCCTGCATGATTCAGCCAGTTCTCCAGTGCCTTGCGAATATCCGCCGATACTGCGTCAATGTCCTGCGAAGCATCGATAATCACAACGCTGTCATCAGACTTTGCCAACTCAAGGTAACGAGCACGGGTACGATGGAAGAAGTCCAGCTTCATCTTTTCAATCCGATCCAATTCGCCACGTGCTTTTGCGCGTTGAAGGCCAATTTCAGGGTCAAGGTCAAGATACAGCGTAAAGTCAGGACGAAAGTCACCCAATACGGTGTCGCGAAGGTTCTGCATCAGAGACTGATCGAATCCGCGGCCACCACCTTGATAAGCTTGTGATGACATGTCATGGCGATCGCCCACCACGCAAGCGCCTCTGGCAATTGCGGGCTTGATGACGTTATCGACCAATTGAATGCGTGCTGCGTAAAGGAGCAACAGCTCCGCCATGTCTGTTAAAGGCTCATCGGGGTGCCCCTCTTTCACCAATGCACGCATTTGCTCTGCGAGTGGCGTTCCACCTGGTTCACGGGTAGTTTCAATATCTGAAATACCTTGGGCTTTCAGTGTCTCGATAACGTTGCGGATTGCTGTGGTTTTACCCGCGCCTTCCAGACCTTCAACGACGATAAATTTTCCGTTACTCATTGGCTTCTTAATACTTTTAAATACTCTCTCACTGCACGGTTATGCTGTGCGAGTGTTTTGGAAAACGTATGGCCACCATAACCGTCGGCCACAAAATAGAAATATGGGGTATCTGCAGGGTTTGCTGCTGCAATGATAGACGCTTTACCCGGCATTGCGATTGGCGTTGGTGGCAAGCCGAAAATTACGTAGGTGTTGTATGGCGTTGGGGTGCGTAAATCTTTCTTACGGATGTTGCCGTCATAGCTGTCACCCATGCCGTAAATGACCGTTGGGTCAGTTTGCAGACGCATTCTTTTGTTCAAGCGATTAACAAAAACAGAAGCGACTTTTCCACGCTCTTTATCAACTGCTGTTTCTTTCTCGATAATAGAAGCGAGCGTCAACAAATCGTAAGCCGACTTGATGGGTAACCCTTCCTGACGCGAACCCCAAGCTTCTTTTAGTACAGCTTGTAACTGGGTCGCGGCACGTTTCAGGATGGAAAGCTCACTTTGACCGGCAACATAGTGGTAGGTCTCAGGTAAAAGCAGACCTTCTACTTTCTCACCTTCCAACCCTAGTTTTTCTGCAATTTGTGCTTCAGTCAGATCGGCAGTGTCATGGGTCAGGTAATCTGTTTCCGCCAGTTGCTCACGCCACTCTTTAAAGGTGCTGCCTTCTACAAAGGTAATGGTGAACTGGTGCTCTTTTCCAGAACGCACTAAAGCAAAAAGCTCAGCAAGACTGATACCAGGCTGAACCTGAAAAGTGCCCGCTTTCAGTTTGGTCAATTCCGGATGGGTTTTCGCTGCCCAACGCGACCATTGAGAGGCATCAATAACGCCATCTGACACCAGTTTGCGGGTGAACGAGTGATAGTTTGACCCTTCAGGTACATTTACCAACAAGGTTTCCGTCGGTTTAATATCACTGTTAACGTAATTTTCAATTTGGGTATAAGCCCAATATGCGCCGCCGGCAGCCGCCAGCGCTAAAAACAATACAATCAGCGCAAGTTTCTTAATCACACATCCAACCTTAAGGCGATCGCGCTAGAAGCATCGAAGTCGCGGTAGTTTTTCCCTTCAAGACAGTGAACAGGCACGACACCCATTACTGCGTTTGTTATGAATATCTCGTCTGCGTTCAGCAAACTGTCAGGCGTTTCCAACACTTCCTTGGTGGCGTAACCCAGCGCTTGGGCCACTGAGATAACCTGAGCCCGCATAGTACCAGCAACACCGGAAGTAGTAAGTAAAGGTGTGTACAAGGTTTGGTCAATTCGCCAAAAAATATTTGAGGCAGAGGTTTCAATAACCTGTCCGTTCATGTCACAGGCAACACCATCCTCGGTGCCACAGTTTTCAACCTCTCGCTTGAGCAGGACTTGCTCTAGGCGGTTAAGGTGTTTGAGGCCTGCTAATGGAGATTGGCCAATACGCTGTTCCAATAGAGACAGTGAAATGCCCGTTTCCCGCCAGGACAGATACTGAGTTGGAAATGGATGAGATGAAACGGTCACTGTTGGCTTGTTGCAACCCGCCGCGCTATAGCCACGACCGCCAGAGCCTCTGGACACAATGACTTTCAGTATTGCCCTTTCAGTACTTTTAAGTGAATCGGCAACAGTGTCGACCCACTGATATACCAATGACCAATCAACACCTTCAATGTGCAACGCAGAAACGTTTTGCTCGAGACGCGCTTTATGTCGACTCCAGTCACAAGCCTGACCATTTTTCACCAATACGGTGGTGAACACACCATCACCGTACTGAAATGCCCGGTCACTGAAAGCGACGGTATCTACTTGCTGTCCATTTATGAGGATCATCCGTATTCCCTGCACAATAAAAAACGGCTCGGTCACAAGTCCCGAGCCGTTGCATTCTATCAAAAAAACCTTCTTCGCCAAAAAATCCGGCGAACAAAAAGACTTAGATTTTCTTGAAGATAAGTGAACCGTTGGTGCCACCGAAGCCAAATGAGTTACACAGCGCGTAATCCATCTTCACTTGACGTGCTTCATGCGGAACGTAGTCAAGGTCACAGCCTTCGTCTACGTTGTCCAGGTTGATTGTTGGTGGCACTGCTTGGTCAACCAGTGACATCGCAGTAATGATCGCTTCAACAGAACCCGCTGCGCCCAGAAGGTGACCCGTCATAGACTTGGTAGAAGATACCAGCGCCTTGTCCGCAGCAGCGCCAAGCGCCAAACGAATACCTTTGGTTTCAGCAACGTCACCAGCAGGCGTTGATGTACCGTGCGCGTTAACGTAACCAATTTCTTCTGGAGAGATGCCTGCATCACGGATAGCGGCGGTCATCGCCAGAGCGCCACCTGAACCGTCTGCGCTTGGCGAGGTCATGTGGTAAGCATCGCCACTCATACCGAAGCCAACCAGCTCACAGTAGATTTTCGCGCCACGCGCTTTAGCATGCTCGTACTCTTCGAGAATCATCATGCCTGCACCGTCACCCAGAACAAAACCGTCGCGGTCTTTGTCCCAAGGGCGTGATGCTGCTTGTGGGTCATCATTACGGGTAGACAGTGCTTTCGCTGCTGCGAAGCCGCCAATACCCAGTTCGGTCGATGCTTTTTCTGCACCACCTGCAACCATTGCGTCAGCATCGCCGTATGCAATCATACGAGCTGCGTGGCCAATGTTGTGCAGACCAGTGGTACATGCGGTCGAGATCGCGATGTTTGGACCGCGAAGACCGTAATTAATAGAAACGTGACCGGCGATCATATTTACGATGGTCGACGGTACAAAAAATGGGCTGATTTTGCGTGGGCCTTTTTCGACATACGCACGGTGGTTAGTCTCAATCAAACCAAGACCACCAATACCAGAGCCGATGGCTACACCAATTCGGTCTGCATTTTGTTCTGTGATCTCCAGACCAGAATCTTTAAGTGCTTGCACACTTGCTGCGATGCCGTACTGGATGAACAGGTCCATTTTTTTGGCATCTTTCTTAGAGATGTAATCTTCACTGTTGAAATCATTGACCAAACCAGCAAATTTAGTTGCAAAGTCGGTGGTATCGAAATGAGTGATACTCTGGATACCGCTCTGGCCAGCCAGCAGCGCTTTCCAAGATGATTCAACGGTGTTACCTACAGGCGATAACATCCCCATGCCAGTGACAACAACACGACGCTTAGACACGATGATATTCTCCGGAGAAAGGTGTTATTACGAAATTTCGGGGGTGGTATAAAAAACTCAGGCGGTCAAGGTGACCGCCTGGGAGGATCTTGTTCCGATTACTCAGAAGCGCTAACAACGTAGTCGATAGCCGCTTGTACAGTAGTAATCTTCTCTGCTTCTTCGTCTGGAATCTCGGTATCGAATTCTTCTTCCAGAGCCATTACCAGCTCAACGGTATCCAGTGAGTCTGCGCCCAGATCGTCAACGAAAGATGCTTCGTTTTTAACTTCTGCTTCGTCTACGCCCAGTTGCTCAACGATGATTTTTTTTACGCGTTCTTCGATGTTGCTCATATTAATACTATTCCTTACAAGATTCGCAGATGCGATATGTGCAGTAGTTTATTCAATAACGTGGAAGTTGCAACACCCGAAATGCTGGTCAAACCACGATTTGGCTGATAAACCATCGGATTTTGACCTGAATCATTTAGAGGTGCAACTTTATTGTTTAAATCATGTACATGCCGCCGTTGACATGCAGTGTTTCACCCGTGATATACGCTGCATCATCTGATGCAAGGAATGCGACAGTCGCCGCAATTTCACGTGGATCACCCAGACGACCTGCCGGTACCTGAGCCAATGTCGCTGCACGCTGATCATCGTTCAGCGCTTTAGTCATATCGGTTTCGATGAAACCTGGGGCCACAGTATTTACAGTAATCCCACGTGATGCAACTTCACGTGCCATAGATTTGGTGAAGCCCACAACTCCAGCTTTCGCTGCAGCGTAGTTTGCCTGACCAGCGTTACCCATGGTGCCCACCACTGAGCCTACGTTGATGATGCGGCCTTTACGCTTTTTCATCATCGCGCGAAGCACGGCTTTCGACATGCGGAAGATAGACGTCAAGTTGGTGTCCATAATGTCCTGCCACTCATCGTCTTTCATTCGCATCAGAAGGTTGTCACGAGTAATACCTGCGTTATTTACCAGAATATCAATGTCACCAAACTCTTCTTTAATTGCTTTCAGCACTGCCTCAATGGATTCAGCGGAGGTTACGTTAAGTGCATAACCTTTGCCATTTTCACCCAGATACTCACTAATTGCTGAGGCACCGCTCTCAGAAGTTGCAGTACCTACAACGGTTGCGCCACGCTCAACCAGAAGTTCAGCAATTGCACAGCCGATACCGCGGCTCGCACCTGTTACAAGAGCAATTTTACCGTTCAGGTTCATCAGTTATCGTTCCTTTATTAAACAGCCAGCTCTCGCTGGCTGTGAATCCCAGAATTTATTACTTAGCTGCTTCCAGAGAAGCTGAATCATTTACCGCTGCCGCGCTCAGACGTTTGTCGATACGCTTAGCCAGACCGGTCAGTACCTTGCCTGGGCCCATTTCCAGCAGTAATTCAACACCTTCATTCGCCATTTTTTCACAACCTTCAGTCCAACGAACTGGACCATAAAGCTGTCGAACCAACGCGTCTTTGATCGCTGCAGGATCCGTTTCGGTTGCCACATCGGCATTGTTGATCACTGGAATGGAAGGCGCTGAGAACGTAAGCTCTTCCAAAGCTACCGCCAGTTTATCTGCAGCGGGCTTCATCAATGCACAATGCGAAGGTACAGACACTGGCAGCGGTAGTGCACGTTTTGCACCCGCGGCTTTACACAGCGCATTTGCTCGCTCAACCGCTTCTTTATTACCTGCGATAACAACCTGGCCAGGTGAGTTGAAGTTAACCGGAGAAACTACCTGCCCTTCTGCCGCTTCTTCACAGGCTTTCGCGATCGCGTCGTTATCAAGACCAATAATCGCAGACATGGCACCAACACCTGCAGGAACCGCTTCTTGCATCAGTTGTCCGCGCAGTTCAACCAGCTTAACGGCTTCTTTGAAGTCAATTACGCCTGCACAAACCAGCGCAGAGTATTCACCCAGGCTGTGACCTGCCATCACTGATGGTTGTGCACCACCCTCTTGTTGCCATACACGCCAAATAGCGACAGAAGCCGTCAGCAATGCTGGCTGAGTACGGTGAGTTTGGTTTAAGTCTTCCGCAGGACCATTTTGAACCAAAGCCCAAAGGTCATAGCCGAGTACTTCAGATGCTTCTGCAAATGTTTCTTTAACAACGGCAAACTGTTCGCCCAGTTCTGCCAGCATGCCCACAGCTTGTGAACCCTGGCCTGGAAAAACCACAGCAAAGTTAGACATAGCGTATTCCTTATTAAAATTTGATCAAAGCTGAACCCCAGGCGAAACCACCGCCAAAGGCCTCAAGCAAAATCGTTTGGCCGCGCTGAATGCGTCCGTCTCGTACTGCTTCATCAAGCGCAGTAGGGACGGAAGCGGCCGACGTATTGCCATGCTTATCAAGCGTGATCACTACCTGATCCATCGACATCGCGAGTTTCTTCGCCGTTGCCTTGATAATGCGGTAGTTGGCTTGGTGAGGAACAAGCCAGTCGATTTCTGACTTGTCCATTTGATTTTCATCCAGCGTCTCTGCAACGATGTTTGCCAGTTGGGTCACTGCCACTTTAAACACATCGTTACCCGCCATGTGAAGCCAAGAGTCAGCTTCTACAGGGCTACCCGCTTTCGCACGCTGAGGAAATTTGACTTTCAACAGGTCACCAAATTTACCATCTGCACGAAGGTGCGTTGAAATGATGCCTGGCTCTTCGCTGGCCCCAATCACAGCCGCACCGGCACCATCACCAAACAGGATGATGGTTGAACGGTCTTCTGGATCGCAAAGGTGTGATAGACGATCTGCGCCGATCACCAAAGCGTTGCGCGCCATTCCTGATTTCACATATTGATCAGCCACGCTCAGCGCATAGACAAAACCAGAACAGGCCGCAGCTATATCAAATGCAGGGCAGCCACTGATCTCCAACATGGCCTGCACATCACAAGCTGCTGCAGGGAATGCACTCTCACCACTGGTAGTGGCAACAATAATCAGGTCGATGTCCTGCTTATCAATGCCCGCCATGTCGATAGCCTGACACGCAGCGTGATAACCCATGGTCGCAACAGTTTCTTGCTCGTTGGCAATACGACGCTCTTTAATACCAGTACGCGCAGTGATCCACTCGTCGCTGGTATCTACCATTTTTTCGAGATCCGCATTGGTGCGGATTTGCGCAGGCAGATAGCTGCCTGTGCCTAAAATCTTACTGAACATGAAGACTAATAATGCCTCTCGAGTAGTACGGCTTCCAAACGGTCACATATTTTATTAGGTAGTTGCCGTTCGACTTCGTGTACCGCTTCTCCGATAGCATGTTGGAAAGCGGAAATATCAGCACGTCCGTGGCTTTTAACTACAATGCCGCGCAATCCTAACAGACTTGCGCCATTGTACTGGTCGGGGTTCAGGTGTTTGAGCCGATTAAACAGCCCACCAAATAACCATTTAGCCACCAGTTTCTTAAACGGATTCGCCAAAACGTGCATTTTTAGGCTTTCTAAAAACAGTCTGGCGACACCTTCACTGGTTTTCAGGCTTACATTGCCGACAAATCCATCGCAGACAATCACATCGGCTTTTCCGGTATAAAGCTGATCGCCTTCTACATAACCGATGTAATTCACTGCAGAGCACTGCTGCAGCATCTCTGCACAGCGCTTAACTAAATCATTTCCTTTGATCTCTTCTTCGCCGATATTCAGCAAACCCACTGATGGCTGGTAGCCCAGCTGCTCTTCAGCCAGTACTGAACCCATCACGGCAAACTGAAATAAGGTATCAGCATCAACCGAGACATTCGCGCCCAAATCCAATAGCCAACTTTGCTGGTTGCCCATGGTTGGCAACTCGGAAATCAGAGCAGGACGATCAATGCCCGGAAGCAATTTAAGAAGAGAACGGGAAAGTGCCATTAACGCGCCAGTGTTTCCGGCGCTCACACAGGCATCTGCCTTTCCTTCTGCAACCAGTTCGAGTGCGATACGCATCGAGCTGCCTTTGCTTGAACGCAAGGCTTGCGAAGGACGTGTGTCATTGGCGATAGAAGATTCCGCATGAACAATCGAAATGCGGGGATTATTTTTTTGATCCAGCGATACGAGCTGGCGGGTGATATCGGATTGATCACCGACGAGTACCACTTTTAACGAGGGGAAATGCAACAATGCCTGCACGGAGGCAGGCACTGTTACTTGAGGACCGAAATCCCCGCCCATCGCATCAAGTGCAATGGTTAGACCTGTCAAGGCTCAACCTTACTTGTTGATTACCTTGCGGCCACGGTAGAAACCGTCAGCAGTCACGTTGTGACGCAGGTGAGTTTCACCAGAAGTTGCATCTACAGACAGAGCTGAAGTGCCCAGCGCATCGTGTGAACGACGCATACCACGCTTAGAACGGGTTTTACGGTTCTGTTGTACGGCCATTGACCCTACTCCTCGTTACTTTGCTTTAAGTTTTTCAAAACGGCAAATGGATTCGGACGCTCATCAGCAAGCGGGATTTCCCCGAATACCATGCCATCAGAATCGACTTCGCAGTCTACTTCGTCGTGCATGGCAACCTGTGGCAGAGCCACAATCAACTCATCTTCGATAAGTTGAAGCAGGTTAATCTCACCATTTTCGTCGACTAATGCCGGCTCATAAGCATCCGGTAAATTGCCAACCTGATCTTCATTGAAAACCGGGCTGTAAATAAATTCGACTTCACAATGATGCGGGAAGGCTTTCCAACAACGCTGACACTCTAAATTGACGTCGACCTTGGCGTTTCCGCGTACAATCTTCAGCCCTTGAGCATCAATGTCAAACGAAAGCTTCACTTCAGCATCACTGATTACACCTTCAGTTGCCTCAGCAATACGCTCCAGTTGCTTCACAGCGATGATGCCATCGTAGTCAAGTCGCTTTTGCGCACTTCTAAACGGGTCAACCGTTAGTGGTAGCTTTACCTTTTGCATAGGGCGCGAATTCTAGCCTCCAATGTAGCCTGAGTCAAAGAAATTTATGCCTTTACTTCTATTCAAGCGCTTCAAAAGCCCGAGAAAAAGAAAAAAGGTTATTTTCTGTTCAACAGGTACTTAGCAATTGAGAACATCGAATGGACATTGGTATGAAACGACACCCAAGCCCACTCGCCTCCGCAAGTTTAAAACATTACACTTGCCCACGTATACGAATATTCTGGTAAAGGATCATCGTTAGATGAATAAACAAACAATTGTGCTGGCTTCTGGATCCAAGTACCGCCAGGCATTACTTCAAAAACTTGGCTTACCTTTCGTTGCCCACTCACCGGATATTGATGAATCTGCTAAAGAAAATGAGCCTCCGGCTGATTTAGTGAAGCGACTCTCATTGGAAAAAGCACAGGCATGTCGAGATGCACATCCAGGATCGATCATCATAGGATCTGATCAAGTTTGTGTGATCGATGGAAAGATTTTGGGCAAACCCCATACAGAAGCAAAGGCCATTGAGCAGCTAATGACGGCATCGGGAAAGCATGTCACCTTCTATACGGGATTAACCTTGTTGAATGCTGACTCCGGAAAAGCACAAACAGATCTAGAGCCTTTTCATGTTCACTTCAGAGAATTGAGTAAAGAGGAAATCACGCGCTATGTGCAAAGAGAACAACCGCTTGATTGTGCAGGTAGCTTTAAATGCGAAAGCCTTGGCATAGCTTTATTCGATAAGCTAGAAGGACGAGACCCAAACACCCTGGTTGGCTTGCCTTTGATTCGCCTATGCGAAATGCTCCGACAGGAAGGAATCGAAGTACTTTAGCCTTTTATACCCAAACAACCTGAAGATGCTCGCATTCAGAGGTCATCAATGCGTTCAATTCGAGGCAAATTTCACGAGGAATAGTCATTCTA
>NZ_LASY01000068.1:0-32033 GCF_000973155.1 Grimontia sp. AD028
TTATCGAAATTTTCCGCCTTGTTCTCGAGCATTTTCCCTGCGCTATTTCTGAACAGCTACCCACTGTGATTGGTATAATCGCTGAAGTTTGAATGTTAGAAACAAAAACGCCGCATCAATGATGCGGCGTTTTTTTATAGGGTATTTTCAGCTCAGTCGAAGCAAATTTCGATATAGGCGCGGCCAAATTCGGAATCGAACGGCATGATGATGATCTGACCTTCACTCTTATGGGTGATGGTATGTTCACGGCCAGACACCACAATCGGGGTCGCCATATCAAAATCGAAGCCTTTTTCCGCCAGCAGACGTTTGGCTCCACCGGTCACCATGTTGGTGATTTCACCCACCATATCAGTGACATCCGCATCAATAGAAGTGGGTCTTTCGCCCAGCATGCGGCTCATGATTTCCAGCGCCAGTTCTTCTTCAAAGGTGACAGAGAAAGAGCCTTTGGTCTTTGGACCGACCATGCCAATAAGACCGGATACATCGCCCTTGGCGACTTCAGATTTCTTTAGCTGAGGCTTTTTAGGCGTAATTTCCAGCTGCGCCATGGTGGTCAGCACGTTCACCAACGAAGACAAAAAAGGGTTTACAAATTCAGCGCGCATAATAGTTCTTTACCGTCCTACTGCATTTTTTGTGTCGCCACCTGGCAGGCGTGACAGGTTCCATGTGTTTCAACTACGTGATGACTCACTGCAAAGTTAACCTGATTGGCTTTTTGCTGAAGAGCTGTCGACAGTGTGTCAGTGTGACACTCTTCGACTGTGCCACAAGAGTTACAAATCAATAGCTGTGAACAATGTTGCTCATGTCCGGGCAAGCAGCAAGCAATAAAGCTATTTGTTGACTCCACTTTGTGCACAAAGCCCTGAGAAAGCAAAAAATCGAGCGCGCGGTAAACCGTCGGTGGTTTGGCTTGCGGCTCTGTTTCCCGCAATACGTCCAGCAAATCATAGGCGCTGATCGCCCTTTTGCTCTGGACGATAATCTCATATACCCGCTCGCGCTGTGCTGTCAGACGGACACCGCGCTGGTCACAAAGCGATTGAGCTCGGGCAATTAATTGTGAAAGATTGGCCATAAGACCTCAAAAATCAGGCTGAGGAAAACATTCTATCACAGCCAACAAATCACGCACCCGCCAAGCCGTGACCGTCGTTCGCCTTTAGATAATTGTAGATGATACTTCACCGCGGAAAGGGTCCGACGCCCAGGGTTTGAGCGTGTTTTTCACTGTTTTGTTTTAATCGAGAGAATGTTCCCGGCAAATCAGCTCTCCTCCTGCTGCATCCAGCGTTTCCTTAGTCAACTCGCAGAAGAACTTGTCATCGGCAACGGGTTGATGGAATTTGCAGGTTTTACAAAGCCCAAAGCTGGCACTATTGGTGGCTTTTTGCATGCTACGTAGCAGGGCCTCGAGTTGCGCCTTCAGTGCGTGTTGACCTTCGCCCAACTGCTCCAATCCATTTTTCAGAACAGTGGGAGGAATCGCGCTTTTCGCGACCTCTTCGCCTTTTTCCGTTAACACCAGATGGGTGACACGGCGATCAACCGGATCTTTCTTTTTGGTTAAGAAACCTTTTGAAGCCAGAAGGGTGATGGACTGAGAGGTTGTGCCTTTGGTAATCCCCAAAAACTCAGTAACAGCAGCTGGCGTGTCGCTGAATTTGTTGCAGCGGGAGAGGTAATACAACACTTCCAGATGCACAGGGTGCAAGCCATGCTCCACGCCAACCAAGCGCACTTCATTGCGATAGAGGGTCGTGATGCGTTCGAGAATGTCACTCAAAGGGTCAATGTGTCTCATTCGTTTTCTCTGCAAAAAGGTTTTTTGTCGAAACTATGTTGACAAGTTTAGCAGGATCCTTATTCTGAATAAAGTTTCGATACGAAACTAAAATTCAGAGTACAAGGAGTTCATGATGAAAAAGACATCTCTTGCTTTAGCCCTTTTGGGGGCTATCAGCTCGGTACAAGCACATACCAGCGCCCATGAGGGGCATGTCGTCAGCGCTAAGAACGGTTCGATTTCCCCGACATTCGATATTGTTCACGCCAAAGTGGTGAAAAATGGCGGCTCACTGACGTTCCAAACAGAAGTAGTCGCTGACATAGGTGAGGAAAAGCCGACAGCAGTTGGCAAGCTCGCAGGTTCATCGGTTTATAGCTACGTTTGGCCAACCTCGCTCAACTCGGCAGACATTGGCTTTGATGAAGGCAAAGGCATTGTGGCGCTCGCGGTTACTGCGCACCCAGATTTTGACGATACCCCGCGTTACGACGAAAACAAAGATGGCAACAAAGCCAACGACGGTAACGAATGGCACTCGCACTGGGTGGTGTTGACCGAAGATAAAGCCTGTCCAGCAGGGCTGAAAGTCCGCGACATTCCGGAAGGTGCCACACCCAAAGTGCCTGTGACCTGGCCGGAACTCCCAATCTATATCGACAGTCCGGGCTATGAACCACGCTTTACCAGCACAGAATTAACGGTGGAAGTGCCAGTCAAAGACATTGGTTTTAAAGACGATTTCAACTTCGATGCTGTCACGTCAGTGCTTAAAGTGAATGCGAGTGTGCACAACCCGCTGCTTTGCGTGACCGCCGTTGATGATATTGCCTCTGGCGATCTGTCGCTGCCCGGTTTCACCAAATAAGAAGGAGTGTGCGAATGGCGATTCATGTTTATGACACCTACGCGACCTCATCTTCCGGGAAAATCCTGCATTTTGATGTGTTGCTTCGGGAGAAAAGCGACGAGTTAGCGGTGAAATATGCCAAAGCTTGGCTGGCTGAGATTGGCGAAGCGGATGCCACTGTAAAATCTGGCAACTGTGCGTTTTGCCACACCACCGCTGACTTGCCTGAGTTTGATAGTGAGATAAACGAAAAAGGATATGCGATATATAAGCTGGAAGGATGCCCTGTGTGACGACGGGTAAATCTTCAGGAAATGAAGGGCATAGCCGCGGGCTATGCCCTTTGTGTTTCCGGTGTCAGAATGGATGTGAAAGCACTGCACCTTCACGACTTGGGCAAACGCCCGAGTTAGGGTAGAATCCGCACACTTTTTTATCAGGTACTGTATAAGACGGTACCTTTGCGTGACCAAGTGCAATGAGGTTTATCCATGCTGAACGAAACAACTGACATCCAAAACTCATCATCAGGCGTTGTGTCTGAGGATGTGTCCTACCCGTCAGCGCGCTTCAGTGTGGCTCCGATGCTCGATTGGACTGACCGTCATTGCCGCTACTTCCACCGTATTCTGTCTAAGAACGCTTTGCTTTACACCGAGATGGTCACCACGGGTGCGATCATTCACGGTAAAGGTGACTTTCTGGCGTTTAACGAAGAAGAGCATCCTGTCGCGCTGCAATTGGGTGGTTCAAACCCTGCTGATCTGGCGACTTGTGCCAAACTGGCGGTTGAACGCGGCTACGATGAAATTAACCTTAACGTGGGTTGCCCGTCTGATCGCGTTCAAAATGGTCGTTTCGGTGCTTGTCTGATGGGCGAAGCGGAACTGGTAGCGCAGTGTGTATCGGCAATGAAAGAAGTGGTCGATATTCCGGTGACCGTAAAAACCCGTATCGGTATCGACGATCAGGACAGCTATGAGTTTCTGGTCGATTTCGTGCGCACCGTGAGCGAGAAAGGCAGCTGCGATAACTTCACCATTCACGCCCGTAAAGCGTGGCTTTCTGGCCTGAGCCCGAAAGAGAACCGTGAAATTCCGCCACTGGATTACCCACGTGTTTACCAACTGAAGAAAGACTTCCCGCACCTGACCATGGCGATCAATGGTGGTATTAAATCGCTGGAAGAAGCGGAAGAGCATCTGAAGTATCTGGATGGCGTCATGATTGGCCGTGAGGCTTACCAAAGTCCTTACATGCTGGCAGAAGTGGATAACCGCCTTTTTGGTAGCGATGCGCCAATCATCAAGCGCAGCGACGCTGTGAAAGCCATGTTCCCTTATATTGAAGCGGAACTAAGTAAGGGCACTTATCTGAATCACATCAGCCGTCACATGCTGGGCCTGTTCCAAAACATGCCGGGTGCACGTCAATGGCGTCGATATATCAGTGAAAACGCGCACAAACCGGGTTCAGGCGTTGAAGTGCTGGAAGCCGCACTGGCGAAAATCCCTGCGCATCTGGATGTGTAAATTAGTCTGGTTAAATTTGACACAATAGTCGGTAAAATTTACCAAGAATAAACGAAGCGCCGCAGTCAAACTGCGGCGCTTTTTCTTTATCTATCTGTTTTAAAAGGGATTGATAAAGTTGGCCTACTTCGTGCAATACCTAATACAGTCACTGACCTTAGGAGGGTATGATGATCGAGTTTCTGTTTATTGTTGGTTTTACGATTGCACTGTTAGCAACGGGTATCAGCTTTCTGGGCATTGTCGCTGCCATGGCGGTGGGATTTATCGTGATGGCACTGGCAGGCATGATTGGCTTGGTATTCAAAATGCTGCCATGGATTTTGCTGGCTGCGGTGATTGTCTGGTTGCTCAAAGGCCGCGATAAAACAGCCACCCAAGCGCGTGATTACTGCTATAAACGCTCACGTCGCTACCACCGAGCGCGCCGTTATTAAGCGGCGCTTACATTGAATTGGGCTGCGATTGAGGCAAAAGGTTTCGCATAAAAATCCGGCAGATTATGCGGAATCTTTGTCTTGGTTTTGCTATAGTGCTCGCAAACCATAAACTCAAAAAATGTAAGGCGGAGCCCTTTCAATGAAAAAACTAAACCTTTCTCTGGCTGCACTGGCAGTGGCTGGTGCATTCGCAATGCCTGCACAGGCTGCAGTGCTTTTAGGGGCTAAAGTTGGTGCAGATGCATGGTATGCAGATGCGAAAGTCAACGACGTTCGCGCTGACGATGCAAGCGTTCAGCCTTCTTACTACGCCGCTTTTGAACACTTCATTCCACTGGTGCCAAACGCGAAAATCCGTTACACCGGCGTGGAGTCTGCAAAGTTTGACGTGGACTTCACCCAGTACGACCTGATTGCGTACTACGAAATTCTGGATAACGACCTGATCTCTTTTGATATCGGTCTGAACCTACAGAAATTCGACGGTCGCTTCACTGGTCGTAGCTTCGATGAGTGGCAGCCAGCGGTTTACTCAGATGTGCGTCTGGGCATTCCAGCAACCCCAGTTTCTCTGTTTGGTACCTTCAGCTTTGGTAGCTACGACGACACCAGCACTGTTGATGCAGAAGCGGGGGTGTTGTTCACTCTGGGTCTGGTTGCCGCAGACCTGAACTTCAAAGCGGGTTACCGTGTTCAGGACTACGACTTCAACTACTTCGGTGCGAACGACGGTAAGTTCTACAACGACGGTTTCTTCGGTGGCGTAGAGTTCAACTTCTAAGCACTGAAAGCGTTGAAAAAACCGCGCAAAGGCGCGGTTTTTTTGTGTCTGTAGTCTCGTGAAAGTTGCTGGTTCGCTTATGGTTTTCCGCCAGGTTTGCCCTGTTCTTTCACGGGTTGGAAACCCACGACGGCGAGAATCACAAACGCCAGTGTACAGCCGGAGACCACAAGCAGGGCGGTGACATTCAATTGCTGATACAGCGCAAACCGGATGAGCTCCACGCCAAAAGTGAACGGATTAAAGCGACAGATTTCATACAGCCAGAGACTTGCTTCCTGCATTTTCCAAAGCGGATACAGCGCCGAAGAAAGGAAAAACATCGGGAAGATGACAAAGTTCATCACCCCGGCAAAATTCTCCAGTTGTTTGATGCGCGAAGCGATAACAATGCCCAGTGCACTGAGCATCAGAGCGACGAGGAAAAGGGCGGGGATCACCAGCACATAACCCATGGGCTCCAGCGGTCTATCGTACAATGCAGCGATCACAAGAAAGGCACCGACCTGAAGCACACTCACCAAAGCACTGGCTATTTGTTTGGAAAGCAGTAAAAAAGGGCGCGGCAGTGGGCTGGTCAATAGCACCTTGATGCTTCCCATTTCCCGGTCATAGACAATCGACAGTGAGCTTTGCATGCCATTGAACAGCAAAATCATGGCGCAAAGACCGGGCAGGATATATTCCTCGTAATTGATGTAGGTGGCGTAGGGTTCCATGATGGCAATGCCAAGCGCTGCCCTGAAACCTGCTGCAAACACCACGAGCCACAGAAGTGGCCTGACGAGGCTGGCTGCAAACCTTGCCCTTTGGGAGAAAAAACGCAGCCATTCGCGATAGCAAATCCCGACAAACGCATACCAATAGCTCATCGGCCGTCCCCCTCGTTATCTGCGGTCAGGGTGGCGAAGACTTTCGCAAGTGTCGGATGCTGGTGAAAGGCTCTAAGTTCACTGGCCTTGTTGTGTGCTCGTAAGGTGCCGCGATGCAGGATCAACACATCATCATGGTCGTCGACTTCTTCAATCAAATGGGTCGCCCAAAGAACACATAATGGCTGCTGCTCGCAAAGGCTTCTTACTGCCTCAGAAAGGGATGCCCGCGCTTTCGGATCAAGCCCGCTGGTGGGTTCATCCAACAACAGAATAGAGGGTGAATGCATTAATGAACGGACAAGTTCTGTGCGACGCCGATGCCCGCCATTTAAGGTGCGGACTTTATCGTTCAGACGATCGGTAAGGGAAAAATGCGCCAACAGAGGCGCAGCTTTTTCGAGACTCTGTTTTTTGCTGTAGCCATGCAGGGCGCCGTAATAACTGAGGTTTTGCCCTACGGTCAAATCAAGGTCCAGAGTGCTTTGCTGGAACACCATGCCGAGCTTCGCCATGGTCTGGCGGGATGGCGTTTCTCCCAGTAAAGCGATTTCGCCCTGTTGGATAGGCGTTAAACGGGTGAGCAAGGAAAACAGGGTGCTTTTCCCCGCACCATTCGGGCCAAGAAGCATGTGGAGGCCGCGCCCCAGCACAAGGGAGAGATCGCTCAGGGCGCAGCGCGAACCATAGTGGTGAGACAAACCGGAAACTTCAATCATGTCAGGTGTCTCACCTCTCCTTATTCCGCTTGACCAACAGCCACTCCCCAAGGATAGCGACCGACTTTTACGGTTTTCACCACTTTGCGGTTCGGAACGTCAATGATCGACACATCGCCGCTCACGCCATTGGTCGCCAGCAATTTATCCTGTTCGCCATTGAAGGCCATTTGCCATACACGGCGACCCACCAAAAGATAATCTTCCACTTCCAAGGTATCAGTATTAACCACGGCAACATGGTTTGCTGGTCCCAATGCGACAAATGCGGTTTTGCCATCTGCTGTGATTTTCACACCGACCGGCTGCACTTTGTCTTTGTGGACGCCTTTGGGCGCAAAGCCGATTTTCTTGATGATTTCTTTGGTGTCGGTGTCGATCACCGCTACCGTGCCACCAATTTCAGCGCTTACCCAAAGCTGCTCACCGTCTGGGGTAAATTCGGCGTAACGCGGGCGGGCATCAACCAAAGTGTTATGCACCATCTGGTTAGACTCGGTATCAATCCAGTGCGCCATGTTGGAGGTTTCAGAGGTGATGATGGCGATTTTTCCGTCCGGACTCACCGCCACGCCTTCTGGCTCAACACCCACTTCCACTTGCGCAACCACGCTGCTGGTTGGAATGTCGACCACGGTCATCAGTGCATCATCTTCGTTGGCAATGTAAAGGCGTTTGCCATCCGGGTGTAGGGCAAACAGCTCAGGATCGTCGCCAGAAGGGAGATCGCCAATAATGGCGTTGGTGGCAAGATCGAGAATTTGTACGGTGTCGGACTCACTGGCACAGATAAACAGTTTGGTGCCGTCTTTACTGAGTTCCACACCGCGGGGGCGATCTCCCACCTCAATGGTGTCAATCACTTCCATCGTGTCCATGTCTATCACACTGACGGTGTCATCCTTTTCGTTTGCCACGTAAGCCACCTCCTTTGCCAAAGCGGGAGTGGCTAACAGCACCGAGAAGGCCATGGCGAGAATCGATTTCGAATAATTCATGGTGATGTCCTTATTGTTAGCTGTCGTTCGATGAAACAGAGTTAAAACTGTCGGCACTGGCTTTGCGCTTCATCGATACCGAGCGAATCAAGCTCATTTCTGGGATGAAGGAACCCCTCAAATGGGGCGCTGGCCACCAGCGCTTGCGAGTCAAACAAAGGCACAGTTTGACGGAGTTGACCGTTCCATGGCCGGTAGGTCAGCTTGCGGCCTTTGTAAGCCGCAAGCTGGAATTTGTTGCTCATGATGAAAGGCAAAACGGTTTTCACATCGCCTTTGTTGAGTACTGTCACCGCTTCATTGATGGAACGAACTGCCACCCAAGCGGCGTAGTCTTTGGCTGTCATGGGGCGGTCGAATTGCTTGGTAAAGCGGTTCTGAAGCTGAATGGCACCCCATTGCTCGATGACGTAATGCCAGCCGTCCGCTCGCAGACCATGTGTGCCGATCACCGGGCGCGGAAGCCAAGTGTTGTAAGGCAGGTGTTGACCAAACAGATTGCTTTCATCAATCACCCAGACCAAGTCGTAATCACGGGCTTGCGTAAAGAGGGGAAGTTCTGCCGATGCAGTGCGGCGAAGGTCGGTATCAAAATTCCAGACCTTTTCTTCAATGACCTTTTGGTTGAATTTCTTCAGGGTCTGCTTGGTCGCCGTCAGGAAGGCGTTGTCTTCGGCAGTGGTGCCTGACACTAAAAAGACATCGTTCAGGCGCCTTGCTCGCATCCACTGTCCCAGTGCATCAGCACGCATGGTGTAACTGAGCGAGGTATGCAGCATATTAGGCAGGCAAACATCGCGTCTTAATGCATCGTCTTGGTTACCGATATTAAACAGCAGCGCATCGTCTGGCAGTATTTTACGGAGCGCTTGCAGAGAAGGTGTGTCGAGATCAGTAAGGAAGTATCGCACCCCTTCGTCATACCAAGTCTTCGCGGTGGTATTGAGCGCAGTGGTATCGCCATTGGTTTCCGCGCGAAATGCGTACTTTTGCCCCAGAAATTTCCCGGTGCCATTGGCATCGCCCACAGAGAGTTCTGCCCCCGCTTCCCCGTTATTTTCCGGCTCTGCAAGGTATGCAGGAACAGCGGTCGTGGTTTCTATCGGCTGCCTTAACATGCCGATTTCCACATTGACGGCGGCGTGCGACGAGACGGAATAAAACACCAGCGCTGCCCACAATAAGGCGGCGTAATTGATTGTTTTTTTGTGGTTTGACGCTTTTTCCATAGCGAATGCTGCTCCGTAAGTGCCTACGGTTTTACTGTATGCAGCGGTGGCATATTTGCCAAAAGCAAGGACGAGATTTTCTGAAAATTCATCCCAAAGAATGAGGAATATCCCCGCTTTTGTACCATGTCACCAAACTCTCGCCGCTCCTACACTTTTTCCATCGCTGACCAATTAAGGAGTCGAGAGACATGGAAAAGGTTGAACGTAATATTTGTATTCTGACTGCCGTGGCACTGGTTTCTGTGCTGAGTACCCAACTGGCATTTGCCCACGGTGATGTCACCCCACAATCCATTGATACCTCAACCATCCCAACCCTTGGAGAGGATTGGTCTGAGACCAATCCTTACCGTGAACTCGATGGTGATGTGAGGGTGGAAATCGAGCGTCTTGGCGCATCGGCCTACAACCAGAACTGCGCACGATGCCATGGTCTTGAAGGTATCTCTGGCGGTATCGCGCCGGATTTACGCATGCTTGCACCGGACTATGACGGTGACGAGTGGTATGTCTACCGGGTGCAAAATGGGGCGGTTCGTAACGGCGCGGTTTACATGCCGAAAATGACCGAACACCTTAACCAGGAAGCACTGTGGGCGATCCGCACCTGGCTGGAATCTGTGGCGCCGGATAACGGTTAACAGGAGGGCGACGGGATGAAGTTGGTCACTGTCATTCGGACACTTTGCTTGCTGCTGTGCATGGCGTTGACTGCGCCATCCCACGCGCTTTCCTATGACGATATTCAAGCCCGTGGCGTGATTGCGATTGCGGTCTACAACGATTTCCCGCCGTACTCGTTCAAGGATGAGAATGGAAATCCGGCGGGCATTGATGTGGAGCTTGCTAAAGCACTCGCTAAGGGGCTGGATGTCGAACTCGATCTTCGCTGGATGACGCCAGACGAAACGGTCGAAGATGACATGCGCAATTACCTTTGGAAGGGGATGAATCTCACCAGCGAAGACGGCCAGCGGGTGAAAGCCGACGTCATGTTGCGAGTGCCGTATGACCGCGAATTCGCCATGAAGCGTGACGATATCGGTCATCCCGCGCATGAACTGGTACATATGTTCGCGCCATATCAGCAAGAGCGTTGGTTGATGGCTTACGATGCGGCCAAGCTCGACAGACCACAAACTGCCGCCCGTTTTATGTATCACCCGGTGGGCGTTGAAGTGGATACGGTGCCTCAGTTCTTCGTGACCACTGCCTATGGGGGGCGTTTCCGCGAAAAAAGTCGCACTTATCCCTCTACACCTGACGCGTTTCAAGCGCTCAACGATGGCGACGTTTCTATCGTCATGGGCACCGCTTCGCAGCTGGAATGGCTGCATCACAACAACAAAAAGCCGCAAGCCAACGAGCAACTCACCGAACTTGCGTTCCCACTTCTGGGGCGCAGCGAATGGGAACTCGGCATTGCTGTGCATTCGAACTACCGTCAATTGGCCTACGCACTGGAAGACATAGTGATGACCCATATCAACAACGGCGACTTTGTCCGCTGGGGTGAACGATTCGGGGTGGATTACCAACTCCCTGAACGTTTCCGTCCTAAGCCCGATGTCGCCGATGAAGGGGCTATCGCACAAACACCGTAATTCCAAACAGCCTGTTATCTCTCGCGAACCGAACTCTCCCTCATGGCGATGCGGGGGCAGGACAGGCACGACTAAAACGACAGAGCTTGCTTACCCAAGCATTCAGCCAACAATGAGGTATCCCTATGACAATTAAGTCATTTAAACGTTGCGGACTCTATGCCGCACTCTCGCTCGCGATGACGGCTTCGCCCGTTTACGCGGGTGTCACGGACAAAGACATCCTCGCCGATCAGGAGACCACAGAGGACGTGGTGACTTATGGTCTTGGGCTTCGTGGTCAGCGCTACAGCCCGATGGACACCATCAACCGTGAGACCGTCAAAGAAATCCGTCCTGTGTGGGCCTTCTCACTTGGCGGGGAAAAACAGCGTGGTCAGGAAAGCCAGCCCATGGTGAAAGACGGCGTTATGTACATCACGGGCTCTTATTCCCGCGTGTTCGCGATTGATGCGAAAACCGGTGAAGAGTTATGGCAATACGATGCGCGCCTGCCGGATGGCATCATGCCCTGTTGTGACGTGATTAACCGTGGTGTCGCGCTTTACGACGATTTGGTTATCTTCGGTACGCTGGACGCCAAGCTTGTGGCGCTGGATGCGAAAACCGGTAAAACCCGCTGGAAAAAAACCGTTGATAATTACCAGGATGGCTACTCCATCACTGCTGCACCCATTGTGGTGAAAGGCAAAGTGATCACCGGTGTATCAGGCGGTGAGTTTGGTATCGTGGGTAAGGTTAGAGCTTATGACGCAAAAACCGGTAAGTTGGTCTGGGAACGTCCAACGGTCGAGGGCCACATGGGCTACGTCTGGAAAGACGGTAAGAAAACTGAAAACGGGATCTCGGGCGGTGCGCCAGGGAAAACCTGGCCAGCAGACCTCTGGAAAAGCGGCGGCGCAGCACCTTGGCTAGGCGGTACTTATGATGCCGACACTGACCTTTTATTCTTCGGCACCGGTAACCCTGCGCCTTGGAACTCACACATGCGTCCGGGCGACAACCTATTCTCTTCTTCACGTCTCGCGATCGACCCGGATGATGGCAAAATTGTCTGGCACTTCCAGACCACGCCGCATGATGGCTGGGACTTCGATGGTGTTAATGAACTGATTGCGTTCGACTACACCGAAAACGGTAAGAAAGTGAAAGCAGCGGCGACGGCCGACCGTAACGGCTTCTTCTATGTGCTTAACCGCACCAACGGTGATTTCATCCGTGGCTTCCCATTTGTGAATGAAATCAGCTGGGCGACGGGGCTCGATGACAAAGGCCGTCCGCTTTATGTCAAAGACAACCGTCCGGGCAACCCATCTGGCGAGAAGCAGGGTAAAACAGTGGAAGCGGTGCCTTCCTTCCTCGGCGGTAAAAACTGGATGCCAATGGCATACAGCCCGGATACCGGCCTGTTCTACGTGCCGGCCAATGAGTGGAAAATGGACATCTGGAATGAGCCTGTCGCCTACAAAAAAGGTGCGGCTTACCTCGGTGCGGGCTTTACCATTCGAACCATCAACGATGATTACATCGGCGCACTGCGCGCCTACGATCCAAAAACCGGTGAGCGTGTCTGGGAATACAAAAACTACGCACCACTGTGGGGCGGTGTCATGACCACAGGCGGTGGTCTGGTATTCACGGGTAACCCGGAAGGCTACTTGATGGCGTTCGATGACAAGACCGGCGAGCTGCTTTACAAGTTCAACACAGGCTCTGGCATCGTAGGTAGCCCTGTGACCTGGGAAATGGACGGTGAGCAGTATGTGTCCGTACTTTCCGGTTGGGGTGGTGCGGTACCGCTGTGGGGCGGTGATGTGGCCAAACGTGTCAAAGACTTCAACCAAGGTGGTATGGTCTGGACCTTTAAGCTGCCGAAAAGTTGATGCTTTCAAACTAAAGTAATAACCAACAAGGCCGGATGATGTCCGGCCTTGCTGCGTTTTGGTGCATAACAATCCGGCGGGGTATTGAATTTGTGACGGCCTCCTTTCCGGAAATCCTCAGATACTGAAGTGAAAGCAACATTATCCTCCTCTCTGTCTCCCTCCAAAGTATGAGATTTTGCCAACCAAGGGGCGATGGAGAGATTTGGTGGTCATTCCATACTGTTACTACAACAACGCCTGACTCCGTATCTTCGGTTCGTCAGGGAAGACACAGGGAATTTCGCCAAAACAGGGGTGGATAATGATTTACGCAAAACCAAATACCGACGGAGCCGTCGTAAACTTTAAGGCGCGTTATGCAAACTACATCGGTGGTGATTGGATTCCGCCAGTCAAGGGACAGTACTTCACGGACACCTCGCCTTGTACAGGTGATCCCATCGCTGAAATCCCGCGCTCAACGTCAGAAGACATCGAGCTCGCGCTGGACGCCGCCCACTCGGCAAAAGCCTCTTGGGGTGCTACCTCGGTCACTGAGCGTGCCAACATCCTGCTTAAAATCGCCGACCGCATCGAAGCCAACCTCGAATATCTGGCCGTGGCAGAGACTTGGGAAAACGGCAAAGCAGTGCGCGAAACCCTTGCCGCTGACATTCCGCTTTGTGTCGACCATTTCCGCTACTTCGCCGGCGCGATTAGGGCGCAAGAGGGCTCTGCGGCTGAAATTGACTCCAATACCGTGGCCTACCATATCCATGAGCCACTTGGTGTAGTCGGTCAAATCATTCCATGGAACTTCCCACTGCTGATGGCGGCATGGAAACTGGCGCCGGCACTGGCTGCAGGTAACTGTATTGTTCTGAAACCTGCTGAGCAAACGCCAACCACCATTCTTCTATTGATGGAAATCATCGGCGATCTGCTGCCACCGGGCGTACTGAATGTCGTCAACGGTATGGGTCCAGAAGCCGGTCAGGCACTAGCTACCTCAGACCGCATTGCGAAAATTGCCTTCACCGGTTCAACCGCGATTGGTAACCATGTACTTCGCTGCGCCGCTGACAACCTGATCCCATCCACGGTTGAGCTGGGCGGTAAGTCGCCAAACATCTACTTCGAAGACGTGATGCAGCAGGAAGACGAGTTCATCAGCAAAGCCGTAGAAGGTTGTGTGCTGGCGTTCTTCAACCAAGGCGAAGTGTGTACTTGTCCTTCACGCCTTCTGGTTCAGGAAAGCATCTACGAAGAGTTTATTGCCAAAGTGATTGAGCGAGCGAAAGCCATCAAACACGGTAACCCGCTGGATACTGAAACTCAGGTGGGTGCGCAGGCTTCTAATGAGCAGTTCGAGAAAATCAAAGGTTACTTCGACATTGGCCGTGCGGAAGGTGCTGAAGTGTTGATTGGTGGTGACGCGGCTGACTTCGGTGGTGGTTACTACATCCAACCAACCATCCTGAAAGGCGAAAACCACATGCGTGTGTTCCAGGAAGAGATCTTCGGTCCGGTTGTGAGCGTGGTGACCTTCAAAGATGAAGCGGAAGCGCTGGCCATTGCCAACGACACAGAATACGGCTTAGGTGCCGGTCTGTGGACCCGCGACATCAACCGTGCTTATCGCGTTGGTCGCGCGATTGAAGCAGGTCGTGTCTGGACTAACTGTTACCACCTTTACCCAGCGCATGCTGCATTCGGTGGCTACAAGAAATCCGGTATCGGCCGTGAAACCCATAAGATGATGCTCGACCATTACCAGCAAACCAAGAACCTGCTGGTGAGCTACGACATCAACCCATTGGGTTTCTTCTAAGTCTTTGTTCTAAGTCCGTTTGTTCGATATCCGCTTGTCCGAAGGCAGTCAATCCTCCCGGTACTGCCTGAGGCGAGAGCTTTTTGCGGGGCATATGCCCCGTTTTTTTCTCTCCAAGCACACGAAGAATGAAGGTGTATCATGCGTTGGCGTAGTGCCCTGATACTGTGGCTGCTTCTCATGTTATTGCCCTTCCTCTCGATGGCTTCCCCTTGGCTGGAAGTGAGCGAGGAAGCAGCGTCATTGTTTCCCAGCGCAACCCGGATGAAAGCTTCGGAAGACGCGCTGCCTGTTACTGAGATCTACCAACTCGACCAACCCATCGGCTATGTGTTTGAAACCGATAACCTCACCAACTTTCCCGGTTTCTCTGGCGATACGATTAACCTGCGTGTAGGGCTTGATACCGAAGGGCGAATTGTGGGGCTGCTATTGCTCGGTCACCACGAACCGATTTTCCTGCACGGCCTTGGCGAAAAGCCGCTGATTGACTTCATCAGCCAATATCAGGGGTTGTCGTTGAAACAACAGGTGCTGGTGGGCAGCGACCAACAACGTATCGCGAGTGATGATATCGCCTACTTTGATGGTGTTACCAAGGCGACCGTGTCAGTGATGGTAGTGCATGACACCATCATCGCAGCGGCAAGGAAAGTGGCGCAGTCGCGGCTTTCCGGGTTCGGCTCAGCGACTCAGGCGATCTTGAATACGGAAAGCTATCGCCCGAAAACCCTAGAAGAACTGCGAAGCGAAGGCCTGCTGTTCCAATGGCAAATGAGGAGTGAAGAAGCTGAGGTTGCCCTTAACTCCTCACCGGGCAGAATTGCCGAGGCGAGAGAAGATAACGCAGACGAAGATGCGCCATTTTTGGATTTTACCTTTGCAGTTCTGAACCCCCCGCTGATAGGAAAAAATCTGCTGGGGGAGGAGGAATACGCCCGCGTTATGGCAACACTGGAGCCGGGTGAAGTGGCAGTGCTGGTGGGCTCTCGCGGTGGCTATCATCATGTGGCGGAAGACTTTGTGGCGGGCACCATTCCCCAGCGCCTGACTTTGAAGCAGGAAGCCAGCCCGCTCGCCCTTCGGGATGCGGATTTGTACCATGCACAACCTCCTGAGTTTTCCGTTGCGCTGACACCATTCGAACGCATCCATATTTTTACCTTTTCAGACCAAAGTGGCTTCGATCCTTCGCTTCCGATCACCGTTGGAATCAATGTTCAGGTGAAAAAGAATTTTCTGGAATCGGAAACAATCGCCGTTTCCATCGATTATTCACTCCCCAAATCGGTGCAAACTCCGGTTGAGCCTCCGGAGAAGCCTTTGCCGCTGTGGCAACGTATCTGGCTGGATAGAACGATAGAAATCAGCGTGTTAGCGGTATATTTGGTGTTGCTGACGGGGGCATTTGTCTTCCAGCACAGGCTGGCTAGATTCGGCCAATATTTGACGCCAATAAGATTGGTATCTCTCTGTTTTATCGTCCTTTTTATTGGTTTTTATACCCAGGGGCAATTGTCGGTGGTGAACATCTACACCTTGCTGTTATCGCTCTGGCAAGGGTTTGATATCCAAGTCTTTTTACTCGACCCCATGCTGTTTATTCTCTGGAGTTACGTGTTTATCAGCCTTTTTCTGTGGGGAAGGGGACTTTTCTGTGGCTGGCTATGCCCGTTTGGCGCCATGCAGGAGCTGGTCGCAGCGGCGGCTGAGAAGCTTCGTATCCGGCAATGGAAGGTCGATGACGTGCTTCATAGCCGATTGATTTACCTGAAATATGGTGTGCTTTTGGTGCTGGTGGGAACGTCCTTTTACAGCCTCTCTTTAGCTGAAACCATGGCCGAAATTGAGCCCTTTAAAACGGCTGTCACCCTGATGTTTGAGCGCAGCGCCCCCTTTGTCATTTATGCGGTTTTACTGCTGCTGATCAGCGCCAAAATCCACAAGGCTTACTGTCGGTATTTGTGTCCTCTTGGAGCGGGTTTAGCAGTGCTTGGAAGGCTCAGGGTCTTCAGTTGGCTGACCCGAAGAAAAGAGTGTGGAAGCCCCTGTCGGCTTTGTGAAAAACACTGTGGGATCAACGCTATCCATAAAGATGGCGTGATAGATTACAACGAGTGTGTACAGTGTTTTGCCTGCCTGGCAATCATCAATGACAACACCCGTTGCGTGGCGGATAAATACGGCAAACGCAGACGTAAAACGAGGACGTCGGGCGAGGCGATTCCGGTTGCCATCTGTGACCCTTTGGAGGGCACTCAACAAGGCCCATCAGAGATATGAAATCAGTGTCTTAGATGAGAGAAATCATCACAAAGTAGGATTGGTAGATCCGGCGCTTGTGCTTAGGCTAAATCAGGAGGCAAGTTGTGCCTCGAAGTATCGGTACAAGGAGCGACAGTATGTGGAAGAAACCAAGCTACACAGAACTCAGACTCGGTTTTGAAGTAACCCTTTACATCAGTAACCGCTAAGTAGCTGACAAACGGGATGCACCTTCGCTGATTCACAGAGGGGCATCCCGTTTTTAATTCCCTGCTGTTTGTCGACAGGATAGCAATCGACGAGGTGAATGGATGCAAATTGTTGTATTAGGTTCAGCCGCCGGAGGCGGATTTCCCCAGTGGAATTGTCATTGTCGTATGTGCCAGTCGGTGCGAAACGGTACCAGTCGCGCTGAGCCACGCACCCAATCTTCTATTGCTGTGAGCGATGATGGTGAACATTGGGTGGTGATTAATGCTTCCCCCGATATCCGTCAACAAATCAATGCATCGCCGCAACTCGCGAAAGCAGATGGAGCTAGAGGCTCTGCCATTAGCGCTGTGGTGGTCACAGATGCACAGATTGACCACACGACCGGATTGCTCATTCTTCGCGAAGGATTACCACTCGAGCTTTACTGCACCCCTGAAGTCGCAGAAGAGCTCAGTACCAGCTATCCGATTTTGTCGATGATGAAGCATTGGGAAGGGGGGTACCAAACCTGTACCGTCGATATCCATTCGCAGGAAGGCTGGCAAATTCCTTCTGTGCCGAATCTCGAATTCCATCCGATTTCCCTGTCATCCAATGCGCCGCCTTTTTCGCCTTACCGCAACCGCCCGCGCCCCGGAGACAACATTGGCCTCAAGATTGTCGATACCCGCACTGGTGCCACTCTCTTTTACGCACCCGGTCTGGGCGCGCCGGAAGATGCTGTGCTGGCAGCCATGCGCGATGCCGATTGCGTGATGATGGACGGTACGCTCTGGACGGACGATGAAATGATCCGCGAAGGGCTTGGCACCTCTCTGGGTTCGGAAATGGGCCATCTTTCAGTCTCTGGCGACGACGGCATGTTGGCGCTGATGGAAGACTTTACTAAGCCGCGCAAGGTGCTTATCCATATCAATAATACCAACCCCATTCTGGATCCTGATTCGCCGCAGCATCAGGCGGTGCTGGACGCCGGAGTGGAAATTGCCTTCGACGGCATGACGATTGAGATTTGATTCAGGGAGGCGCCATGGCACAGCCAATGACACGTGATGAATTCCAACAGGCACTGCTCGCCAAAGGGCAGTACTACCACATTCACCATCCCTTCCATCAAGCCATGTATGCGGGCAAGTGCACCAAAGCGCAAATCCGCGCCTGGGTAGCAAACCGCTTTTATTACCAGACCTCTATTCCGGTGAAGGACGCCGCCATTATGGCGAACTGCCGTGACCCGGAAATTCGTCGTGAATGGGTGCAGCGCATCCTCGATCACGACGGTCATAAGAGTCTGGATTGCAAATGGGGTGGAATCGAAGCCTGGTTGCGTTTGGCCGAATCCGTTGGTCTGGATAGACAAGAAGTACTCGATGAAAAATGGGTGTTGCCGGGCGTGCGTTTTGCGGTGGATGCATATGTTAATTTTGCCCGCCGGGCCACCTGGCAGGAGGCAGCCTGCTCATCACTGACCGAGCTGTTCGCACCGGAAATTCACCAGTCCCGTCTTGATTCTTGGCCGAATCACTATGCCTGGATTGACCCGGAAGGACTGACCTATTTCCGTCAGCGTCTCAGTCAGGCCCGTCGTGATGTGGAGCATGGCTTGTCCATCACACTCGATCATTTCCAGACGGCTGAGCAACAGGTGCAGGCGCTGAATATTCTGCAATTTAAACTCGATATCCTTTGGTCGCTGCTCGATGCCATCAGCATGGCATACGAATTTGAGCGTCCACCTTATGTCGGCATTACCGACAAACCTGTCTGGCACCACGCGCTCGACAGATAACAATTAAAACAAAGAGATAACACAGGGAGGCGACATGAACAGCGATACCGTCTATCAGCGCAACAGCATGTTCCGTATGCAGTTTGAAAAAGCGCAGGACTGCCACGTACTGCTCTACCCAGAAGGAATGGTGAAATTGAGCGAAAGCGCCGCTGAGATTCTGATGCAGTTTGACGCACCAAGCTCTGTAGAGGCAGTAATCTCACGTCTGGAAGAAAAGTTTCCTGGAGTGGATTTGGCTAATGATGTGAACGAGTTCGTGGAGGTCGCCCGTGACAAGAAATGGCTCGAAGCCTGTTAATCCGCCGCTCTGGCTGTTGGCGGAGCTGACCTATCGCTGCCCGCTACATTGCGCCTATTGCGCCAACCCGCTGAATCTCGGCGATCCGGACGACGAGTTGTCTACCGATGACTGGTTCCGCGTGCTGGAAGAAGGTCGGGAGTTGGGTGCGGTTCAGCTTGGCTTTTCCGGTGGCGAACCTTTGATGCGCAAAGATTTGGAACAATTGGTCGCCCACGCCAAAGGGCTGGGCTACTACACCAACCTGATCACCTCTGCGGTCGGACTCAATGAGAAGCGGATTCTGGCACTGAAAGAAGCAGGGCTTGATCATATCCAAATCAGTTTTCAGTCGGCCGACCCGGATTTAAGCGATGCGATAGCCGGAAAGCGTCACGCTTTCGAGCACAAAAAAAACATGTTCAAAGCCGTCAAAGACAACGGTTTTCCTATGGTAATGAACGTGGTGATCACCCGCCAGAACATTGAGTCAATTGAAGCGATTATGGCGCTTGCGATTGAGCTGGAAGCGGACTTCGTTGAGCTGGCCACCTCGCAATATTATGGCTGGGCGCTGCATAACCGCGATGCGCTGCTGCCATCCCAATCCCAAATTGAAGAAGCTGAAGCTAAGGTGAACGCGCTTCGCGACAGTCAAAACGGCGTTGGGCCCAAATTCATCTTCGTCACGCCGGATTATCATGAATCCCGCCCCAAACCTTGCATGAGCGGCTGGGGGAACATTTTCCTCAACATTGCACCGGATGGGAAAGCCCTGCCTTGCCATAGCGCGGCGATGTTGGATTTGCCTCATCCAAACGTGAAGGAACACTCACTTTCCTACATTTGGAATGAATCAGAGAGCTTTAATCACTTCCGCGGATTTGACTGGATGCGGGAACCTTGCCGAAGCTGTAATGAGAAGGAAAAAGACTTTGGTGGTTGTCGTTGTCAGGCCATGTTGTTGACCGGAGACCCGGCTAATGCCGATCCTGTTTGCAGTAAATCTCCGCATCATCATGTGATTGAGGAGGCGGTGGCGAAAGCCAATCAGGGTTGTCACAGCGCCGCCTTGGCGAGAACCGTGAAGAACAGCCAGATGATTCTGTCCGTCAAACCCTGATGTTTGATGAATAAAGTGAGTAAGGAGCCGCAATGGCGAAACCGCATCCTGCTGCGCCGGACTGGCTGCTGTTGCCGCCAGATGAACAGCAACTGGAAACAGGCTGGGTCGGGTATCGTCATGTCAGCGGCGCCTTGCATTGGCACCATGCTGCCTCTGAAGAAGACCGATTAAGCGCCGCGATTGTGTTTCCAACCCCCGCGGATGATGACAGCGGGATAACCCATGCACTCGAACACATGGTGCTTCGCGGTTCCGCCCGCTACCCCGAGCCGGATACTTTCCTGACCCTTCGTGCAGAACTGGCCTTGCTCGAATTTAACGCCACCACCCAGAAAGAAAGCACCCGATTTCACCTGACCGGATATGACCCACACTCCGTGCTGCGGGGTATCGGGTTCATGGCGGACTCTGTGTTGGCACCGCAGTTAGCGGATGATGATTTTGACGATGAAATCGTGCGGGAGAGTGGCGATAACTTTGAAGGAGCACTGTATCGGGAGCTTGGCGAATACATGCGCCATGAGCGCTTCCAACAATCTACAGAACAGGCGGCAATGAGTGAGCCCCGAGCGCCGCTTTATGGTGGTATGCCAGAAACCGTGCCGCTGTTGGGCATCAATGATCTTCGCCGCTATCACAACCATTACTATCGGCCGGAATCTATGGTGATCCTCACCTCTGGCAGCTGGCCCATGGTGGCGCTTTGGCGACAAATCTCTAAATCCCTCAGCAACGTTGGAAAGCCACTGCCGACGGAAGTCCCAAAGCTGTCGCTTCAGGCTCACGTGGCGTCAGAGAATCATGCTTTCGTTGAAACCTTTTCCTATTCGCCCCATTGGGCGGCGGCGCTTTACCCAACGCTCTGCTCGCTGAGAAACCAGCAAATAATGAAAGCACACGGTGCAGCGCTTTTGCCGCTCATCACCGATTTTCAGCCGGTGCCAGCGTTACGTTTCAGGTTGGATGACAATGCCGATCTCGAAGCGTTACATCTCCACGTTGATGAGGTGGCAAAGCGCATGCCTTCACGGCGTGTTAACTGGCAATCCGGCTATTTCTCCCTGCAACAGGGGCGGGACATGGTGCGTCGCTGGGGCGATGGACTGCAGCGTCTCTACCATGATTTTTCGGTGACGCCATTTGCACCGCCTTTCCTCAAAGGCGATGTCAGTGAACCGCTGCTCGAAGAGGCGCAGCTTTCCATGGCCAATGCCGAGTGGCTTTCCCCCTGCAAACCGTTAACGCGGATGGCGATCCTCTGTCGCTGTAACGCTCGCGATGAGGACACCAAAGCATCGCTGGAACGCTGGCTTATCCTTTGCCAACAGCGCACTTTGCGTTGGGCCTGGATGCAGGGCCAGCCTGTATTGGGCAGTATGGGGGAATGGCATTGTGCCAATGCACTGGTGCTCGGATATACAGTGGACCTGCCCCTTGAGCAGGTTAATACGCTTCGTCATTTCTGGCATAACCACTTAAGCGCGGATGAAATCAATGTGCTGGACGGCGAATGGCAGCACACCCAAAATGGCATTGAATTTTACGTCACGCAAAGCACACCGGTCTTTCGTGCTGGTAGCATCATGGCGAGTCACAAAGACGAAGAGGGCGCCATGCACGTGACGCTTTCGTTTCCTCACACCGTGGAAGCGGGAGACATTGCGACCTTTGGTCAGGCAGTGATGGCAAGTGAGATGGTGAAAAAACGCCGTCTCGGCGGGCGTTGCTACAGCTTTGGGGTCTCGATTGATCTCATGACTTACGAGCTTGCGTTCGATACGGTGGCAGACAGCGATCCCAGTGTCAGTTTTGTCGCTTTGCTCAATGCAATGGAAGGGCTGACAAAGCCCATGGAAAATAGTGAGCTGGAAAAGCGCTGTCAGGGTGGATTGGGACTGGTATCAGCCCGTTACCGGAAATCCCATGCCCGCTTCCATACAGCGCTACTGGGCACGGTTGGACAGCCAAGCGCTGTGGATTTCACGGTCGTCACACCCATCAGTCTGGCGCAGATTGCTTCTGATGTACTCACTGCACTCAAGCATCCGACGGTGCACTAACCCCCGTTTGTCAGCGCTTCAGGTAGCGGTCGAAATCAATATTGGTGACACCCACCACCGCCTGAATACGGTTATGTACCCCCAGCTTTTTCAATATTGCGGATACGTGCGACTTCACCGTGGTTTCGGAAATATTCAAATCGTAAGCAATCTGCTTATTCGCTGCGCCTTGTGCCATGGACTTCAACACCAGTAATTGGCGGCGTGTCAGGGTATGGAGCATTTCTGGGGAGAATTGCGGTTCTTCCTTACGTCGATGCGAGTTCTCACTTTCGCCTTCTGCGCGGATGATATCGGCGGGCAGATAAACATGACCATCCAGAATTTGTTCGAACGCTTCACGCATTTTTTCGCGGGGAGCGCTTTTGGCGATAAAACCGACTGCGCCATAGGCGATGGTTTGCAGAATGATTTGCTTATTGGTTTCTGCAGAGATAATGGCAACAGGAATCGTGGGGTGTTGGTTTCGAAGCTCAAGCAACCCTTTAAGCCCTGCCATGCCGGGCATGTTCAGATCGAGAAGGATGAGGTCAAGATCCGGGTTTTCCTCAGCCACATCCAGTGTACGTTCAATGTCTTCAGACTGCAGGATTTCACACTCTTCGAAACGTCCGCGTATCACCGCAATTAAGGCATCGCGAAACAGCGGGTGGTCGTCTGCAACGAGAAATTTGTACATGATTCAATCCTTTTTAATACTGCAAACACCGTCGTCCCAACGGGTGTCACATCAAAATGGCTGGTCTTCAAGCCAATAAAAAACCGCTCTATCCCAAAGGTTTTGCATGCTATTCAGTGTAGTGACCCTGATTCCATTTGTGTTGGTCGAGGTGTCACAATCTTGAAACTTTTGACATGCAAAGTTTGCAATTTTGTAAATATCCTTCCTAAGTATGACGTTACTCCGACCTGCGAGCGATTAAACTTAAGTCATATGCCCAGCGATCAATAGGCATGCTAAGTTGTCTTAAAAGTGAGCAGGAGAGCCCATGGCAGCACTTCAACCTTCCGCACAACACCGTGCGATATTCAGCGCGGCGACATATCAGCTTGACGCCACCAAAGCGGCGCGTGAGCTGGCGATGCAGCTTGATGATGAAGATATCGGCTTTGTGCTTTTCTTCTGCTCTGCCGCGTATGATTTGGATGCACTTGGTCGCGAGATGAATCAAGCCTTCTCAAATTGCGAAGTGATGGGCTGTACCACTGCGGGCGAATTGATGCCGTCTGGCTATGCCAAGAGCAGTATCAGTGCGCTGGGCTTTTCGCAGCGTGACTTCAAGGTCAGTGGGCAGCGGGTTTCACTCGACGGGTTTGACCTGCAATCTGCGCAGCTTTGCGTTAGTGATTTGATGGATGCCTGCCAGCAAGATCTCAAAGCGCCGATCAATACCAATACTTTCGTCTTAACCCTGATTGATGGTCTCTCACCGAACGAAGAGCGTTTTCTGGTGACCTTGGATACCGCCCTTGGCCGGTTGCCGCATTTCGGCGGTTCAGCTGGGGATGACATCAATCTCGCCAATACCCATGTCTACAGCGACGGGGCGTTTCACAGCGAATCTGCGATAGTGGTGATGTTCAACACCCACTGTCCGTTTGAAGTCTTTACCACCCACCATATTGAAAGTCTGGATAGCAAACTGGTCGTGACCGACGCGGACTGTACTGCCCGCCGGGTGCATGAATTCAATGCTGAGCCTGCTGCCGAAGTCTATGCCCGTGAAGCGGGAATCTCGCTGGAAGATTTGCGTCCTGAAATCTATGCCCTTCATCCGCTAGCTGTACTGATCGGCGACCAGTATTACGTCCGCTCTATCCAGAAAGTGAACGAGGATTTGAGTCTCGATTTCTACTGTGCAGTCGACGATGGGATTGTGGTGACAGCCATGCGTCCCGGCGATTTGTTTGCCGATATGGAGGCCAAACTCTCTGCGATTCAGTCCCGTATTGGCGAGCCGGAACTTACACTGGCCTGTGACTGCTTCCTGCGCCGTCTGGAGATTGAACAGAAGATGATGCGCGACAAAGCCAAGATGATGTTCCGCCGATTCAGTTTCGTTGGCTTTAACACCTATGGTGAGCAGCTCAATGGTATTCACATGAACCAGACACTCACAGGGGTGATGATTGGCAAACCGCCTGCTCATCCGCCGGAAATGCCGGTGACGGTCGACCTTAAGGCGGGGTAGTCAGTGGCTGAAAAGGATTTGTCGCTCGAACAGCAACTCGCCGCGCTAAAGGAAGAAAACGCGCGCCAGAAGAAAATGATTGATGCGCTGGTTAAAAGGGTTGAGCAAGGTGGTAGCGGTCAGGTCGATGCCTGGGGCGCGTTTCAGCATTCTGTGGTGCTCGCCGATCAGGTGCGCGAGAAAACCGAAGAGCTCAATCATGCACTTCACTCGATTGAATCCACCAACCGCCAGCTGACGCAGGCGAACCAACATGCTGAGCAAGCACATCAGCGTTTTATCGATGCCATTGAATCTATCTCAGATGGCTTTGCCCTTTATGACCCCAACCGCGAGTTGGTGTATTCAAACAGCCGCTTCCAACGTTATTGGCAGGATAATGCTATTTCGCTCAATACACCGTCTTTAACGCCAGAGAAAATCCAGCAACTCGCTAAAGACCGTGGTTTGATTGTGCGTGAGGTCTCGGGCAACCGGAATGGCCATACCCTGAAATTGCAAAACGGCCGCTGGCTGCAAATCAAAGAGCGGGAAACCAGTGATGGCGGCGTGGTGATGCTCTATTCGGACATTACCCAGCTGAAACTGGCAGAAACTGCCCGTTTTGAAGCGGCCATGGCGGAGAAAAGCCGCATTCTACAGAACATGGTGGATAACCTTTCTCAAGGTGTCTTGATGGTCAGCAAGTCCGGCGAAGTGCAGGTGTTTAACCAGCGTTTTCTCGACATGAGTGGCTTTGAACAGTCCCGCTTGATTGGCGCGTTAATTGAACCGCTGGCAGAGGAGTCGCCGCTGACCCTGTGGCGGATTGGCCGCGGGGGTATTCGTCCACCTGAAGGCATTCGTGTCCAGACCCTGAATGATGGCCGCGTCATAGAAGTGCGCAGCCATGCGATGGACGATCAGGGCTACGTCAACACCTACACTGACATCACCCAACGCTATTTGGATGCCAAAGAGCTGCGTGAAACCGAGCAATGGCTGCGCTTGATCACCGATAACGTACCCGCACTGATTGCCTATGTGGGCGATGATCTTCACTACCAGTTCACCAACCGCGCTTACGACGATTGGTATGGCTTTCCGCGGGGGCAGCTCATTGGCAAGCACATATCCGTCTCACGCCGCTCTTCGACCTTTGAGGCGCTGCGGCCTTATGTAGAGCGTGCGCTGGATGGCGAATCTGTGGTGTTTGAAATTGAGGAGTATAACGCCTCCGGTGAAGCGCGTTACGTGGTGAAAAGCTATGTGCCCAATCAGGCCTCCAACGGCAAAATCACCGGACTGTTTGTGCTCAACTGGGACATTACCGAACGCAAGCAAAATGCCGAAGAGCTAGAGCAAGCTTACCAGACCATGGAACACAGAGTTCAGGAGCGGACGGCACAGCTGCAAACCCTGAACGACCAGCTTCAGGATGAAGTGGAAGAGCGCCGCGTGATTCAGGAACGCTTGCTGGAAACCAAGAAAGAAGCCGAGCGGGCGAACCTCTCCAAAACAAAATTCCTTGCTGCCATCAGCCATGATTTGCTGCAACCCTTGAATGCGGCGCAACTCTATCTCGGTTCTCTACTCAGTCACCGTATGTCGCCATCCGCGAGAAAACTGGTGAGTTCACTGGCGCACTCGCTGGAAGATGTGGAATCCCTCATCACCACGCTGGTGGATATCTCCAAGCTGGATGCCGGGGTGGTGCGGGCTGATAAGCAATCTTTCCCGGTGAGCGATCTGCTCGATAACATCGCAGATGATTTCAGCCATGCGGCGGAAGGTACCAGTGTGGAAGTGCGCTATGTGCATAGTTCAGCCTATGTTTACACCGACTCTCAATTACTGGCGCGGATTGTCCGCAACCTCATGACCAATGCCATTCGTTATACACCGAGTGGGAAGATTCTGCTGGGTGGCCGCCGGTGCAAAGAGGGTCTTCGCATCGAAGTGCTTGACACAGGCGTCGGTATTCCAGAAGACAAGAAGAATGAGATTTTTCAGGAATTCAAACGCTTAACCGCTAAGCAGGATGAAAGCCATACCCAGCTTGGTCTGGGGCTGGCGATTGTCGACAAGATTGCCAGCGTGCTTGGGCATACGGTAACGGTCGATTCTGTACCGGGTGAAGGCTCTCGTTTTTCTGTGCTGGTGCCTTATGGCAGACCGGAGACACAAAGTATCCGTAACGTCGAATCCTTGGTTTCAGATAACAGTGTGGTACTGCAGGGCGCAAGGGTTTGGGTGATTGATAACGACCCGAATATCTGCCGTGCGATGGAAGAATTACTGCAACGTTGGGGTTGTGAAGTGACCTGCGCGGGTTCCCTTGAAGAGCTGCAAATCAGCTGCGACACAGTGCAGAGCCCTGTGGAGCTGTTGATTGCTGATTACCACCTCGATAATGACATGACTGGATTAGCGCTGGCGAAATCCATCAACCAGCAACGTATGCAGAAAGTACCGACGGTGATTGTGACTGCGAACCGCAGCGAAGAGCTTCAACATCAGGCGCGAGATTGCGGTTATTTGGTGATGCACAAACCTGTTTCGCCAATGCGTCTGAAAATGACCATGGTGCACCTCCTCACAGGCGATCAGGCAGATCCCATTCCTGCGAGAGTGGGAGCGTCTCACAATCGATAGATCCCGCTGTGGCACATCGTACGGCGCGGGTCTATGCTTTTCCTAACGAAACGTGTGGTTATTGTTACGTTTGTTTCGACGTAACGCATTGATTTGGCAAAGCAGCAGGAAAGTGCGATGACAAAATCAGAACTTCGTAATCTCTATTCCCAGCAAATGTTAGTCGAAGCCGTGGTAGAGCCATCTCTGTCCAGTGACGGTTGGATTGTCGAATTCCGTCATGCCCGAGGCGGACTGGTTCCCCTTACGGATGGTAACGGCATTGAACAGTGTTTCGGCGATGTGGACATGGCCACAGAAAACGCGCTGGACATTGGCTTTCACCAAGTGAGAATCGTTGACGCCTAAGCGCAAGGCCTTCCCTTCCTGCAAAAATCTTTTGCTTAAATTCTTTCCGGAATCACCCGGCTGTGCGCTGGGTGTGTAGCTTGCTGTGATTCTGTAATGATCTCAGTTATTCAGCTTTCAGGCATCATTCCTTATACCTGTGTGATCTAACGCAAGGTTATAAAACATGCATTTCTATTCTTTCTAGTTATTACGGCGAATAGCTAATCTATGCTCACGCAATAATAAAGGAATGTCGTGACATGTTACTCAAGGAACTTTCTGCGCTGGCGAGTCCGCTTAATGACCAGCAGATCGGCCAACTGCAGCAGGCCGTGGCAGAGTTGTCGCCACAACAGCTGGCTTGGATCAGCGGTTATTTCTGGGGTTTGAGCCAAACTCCGGCGGCAGCGGGTGCTAACCCTCAACCTCTTGCCCAAGCGGTTGCCACTGCGGCGAAACCTGCGGGTAAGCTGACTATCATTTATGCCTCTCAAACCGGCAACGCAAAAGGCGTGGCGGAAGCTTTGGAAGCAAAAGCCAAGGCGGATGGCGTAGAGGTTTCTCTGTATTCAGCAGACGATTACAAACCGCGTGATCTGGCAAAAGAAACGCACCTTATCATCGTGGCGTCGACCAACGGTGAAGGCGAGCCGCCAGATAATGCGATTTCTCTGCACGAATTCCTGCAATCAAAGAAAGCGCCGAAACTCGACAAACTGCAATACGCGGTGTTGGGCTTGGGTGATTCAAGCTACGAATTCTTCTGCCAGACCGGTAAAGACTTCGACACTTACCTGTCTAAGCTGGGCGCGAAAGCTATCGCACCGCGTGTTGACTGCGACGTGGATTACGAAGCAGAAGCAGAAAGCTGGAGCGGTGACGTTCTGGCGAAAGTGAAAGAAACCATCGGCGGTGGTGCAGATGAAGTGGTTGTGCCGCTGCATGCAGCGACGACTGCGGGCGCGGCTTCTGCCTATAACAAGCAAAACCCTTATGCGGCAGAGTTGGTAGCAAACCAGAAAATCACTGGCCGTGATTCAGGCAAAGACGTTCGTCATATCGAAATCGATCTGGGCGATTCGGGTCTGACTTACCAGCCGGGTGACGCGCTGGGTGTTTACTACACCAACAGCCCTGAACTTGCGGACGAAATCCTCGCGAAAGTGGGTTTAACTGGTGATGAAACGGTTGAAGTGGCGGGTGAATCCCTTCCACTGCGCCAGGCGCTGATCGAGAAGTTCGAAATCACTGCAGCGAACCCACAGCAAGTGGCTGCGATTGCAGAACTTTCTGGCAGCAGAAAACTGCAAAAACTGGTAGAAGACAAAGACAAGCTGCGTCAATACGCCAACAACACGCAAGTGGTTGACGTGCTGGGCGAGAAGAAAACCAAGCTGACCGCTGAGCAACTGGCTGGTCTGCTTCGTAAGCTGACGCCTCGCTTATACTCGATTGCTTCAAGCCAGGAAGAAGTGGGCGAAGAAGTGCACCTGACAGTGGGTCTGGTGGAATTCCAAAACGGTGATAACACCCGTTTCGGTGGTGCGTCAGGCTTCCTGTCGCAGCGTGCTGAAGACGCAGAATCTGTGAAAGTGTTCATCGAGCACAACAACAATTTCAAACTGCCAGCAGACGACAACGCACCTGTCATTATGGTCGGCCCAGGTACTGGTATTGCACCATTCCGTGCTTTCATGCAAGAGCGTGATGCTCGCGGTGCAGAAGGTAAGAACTGGTTGTTCTTTGGCGACCGTACCTTCACACAAGACTTCCTGTATCAAGTTGAGTGGCAGAAATTCCTGAAAGACGGTTTGCTGAGTAAAATCGACCTCGCCTTTAGCCGTGATCAAGCTGAGAAAGTGTATGTTCAGCATAAGATTGTCGAGCAAGGCAAAGAAGTATGGCAATGGCTGCAAGACGGCGCTTACCTCTACATCTGTGGTGACGCGACTTACATGGCCAAAGACGTTCATGAAGCATTGATTACGGTTGCCCAGGAGCAGGGCGGTAAGAGCCGAGAAGACGCAGAAAACTATTTGAACGAACTGCGTAAGGCGAAGCGCTATCAAAAGGATGTGTATTAATGAGTGACAAGCAAGTCGTGTTGGGCCAAGAGCTAGGTCCATTGTCAGATAACGAACGTCTGAAGCGCGAAAGTGATTTTCTTCGCGGCACCATCGAACAGGATCTGTCTGATCCCGTGACAGGTGGTTTTACCGCAGACAACTTCCAGCTGATTCGATTCCACGGCATGTATCAGCAGGACGACCGCGATATCCGCGCAGAGCGTCAAAAGCAGAAGCTGGAGCCGCTGCACAATGTGATGCTGCGTGCCCGTATGCCGGGCGGTATTATCACGCCAAAACAGTGGCTGGCGATTGATGAGTTCGCGACTGAACACACCATGTACGGCAGTATTCGTCTGACTACGCGCCAGACGTTCCAGTTCCACGGTGTGTTGAAGCCAAACATCAAGCTGATGCACCAAACGCTGAACAAAATCGGTATCGATTCCATAGCAACTGCGGGTGATGTGAACCGTAACGTGCTGTGTACTACGAACCCTGTGGAATCTGAGCTGCATCAGGAAGCCTATGAGTGGGCAGCCAAGATCAGTGAACACCTGCTGCCGAAAACCCGCGCTTACGCGGAAATTTGGCTGGACGGTGAGAAGGTAGAAGGGCATCAGGACGAAGAGCCGATCCTGGGTTCCAACTACCTGCCACGTAAATTTAAAACCACTGTCGTCATCCCACCGCAAAATGATGTGGATGTGCATGCAAACGACCTGAACTTCGTGGCGATTGCAGACAACGGCAAGCTGGTTGGTTTTAACGTACTGGTCGGTGGTGGCCTTGCGATGACCCACGGTGACACCAGCACTTACCCGCGTAAAGCCGACGATCTGGGCTTTATCCCGCTGGATAAAACACTGGATGTCGCAGCAGCGGTTGTGACCACTCAGCGTGACTGGGGTAACCGTTCTAACCGTAAGAACGCGAAGACCAAATACACACTGGATCGCGTTGGCACTGACGTGTTCAAAGCGGAAGTGGAAAAGCGCGCAGACGTGAAGTTCGAAGCAAGCCGTCCGTACGAGTTCACTGACCGTGGCGATCGTCTGGGTTGGGTTGAAGGCATCGACGGTAAGCACCACTTAGCGCTGTTTATCGAAAACGGCCGCTTACTGGACTACCCGGGCAAGCCGCTGAAAACCGGTGTGGCTGAGATTGCGAAAATCCACAAAGGCGATTTCCGCATGACCGCGAACCAGAACCTGATCATTGCGGGTGTATCGAAGTCTAACAAAGCGAAAATCGAGAAGATTGCGCGTGAGCATGGGCTGATGGATGACGGCGTAAGCGAGCAGCGTAAGAACTCTATGGCGTGTGTGGCTTTCCCAACCTGTCCGTTGGCGATGGCTGAAGCAGAGCGCTTCCTGCCGGGCTTCGTGACCGAGATTGAAGGCGTGCTGGAGAAGCACGGCGTAGGTGATGACCACATCATCTTCCGTGTCACTGGCTGTCCAAACGGTTGTGGCCGCGCAATGCTGGCTGAGATTGGTCTGGTGGGTAAAGCGCCAGGTCGATACAACCTGCACCTGGGTGGTAACCGTGAAGGTACCCGCGTGCCTAAAATGTATAAAGAGAACATTACCGACGCTCAGATCCTTGAAGAGATCGATGCACTGGTTGGCCGCTGGGCAACCGAGCGTAACGACGGCGAAGGCTTCGGTGATTTTGTTATCCGAGCTGGCATTATTGCGGAAGTGAAAGTCTCTAAGAGGGATTTCTATGCCTAAATTTCAACTGTCCGATCTGCTTGGCCGTACCAAGGCTGAGCAAATCTTAGAACTGGCGCCAATCAATGCTGAGCTTGAAAGCATGTCAGCGCAGGAGCGGGTTCGCTGGGCGTTGGAAAACCTGCAGGGCGAGTTCGCCCTGTCATCAAGCTTTGGTATTCAGGCGGCAGTGATGTTGCACCTGGTGAAGAAGGAAAAGCCGGATACCCCGGTGATTCTGACAGACACAGGCTACCTGTTTCCGGAAACCTATCAGTTTATTGATGAACTGACAGAGCGCCTGAAACTCGACCTTCGCGTCTACCGCGCAGAGCAGAGCTCAGCATGGCAGGAAGCGCAGTACGGTAAGCTTTGGGAGCAAGGTGTCGAGGGCATTGAGCGCTACAACCGCCTCAACAAGGTGGAGCCAATGCGCCGCGCGCTGGATGAGCTGAACGTTGGCACCTGGTTCTCAGGTCTTCGCCGCGATCAATCTGGCTCACGTAAAACACTGCCTATTCTGGGTATCCAGAACGGTGTGTTTAAGTTCCTGCCAGTCATCGACTGGACGAACAAAGACGTGCATTACTATCTGAAAGATAACGATCTGCCGTACCACCCACTCTGGGACCAAGGCTACGTGTCGGTCGGTGATGTGCACACTACCCGCAAGCTGGAAGATGGCATGTCAGAAGAAGAAACCCGCTTCTTTGGCCTGAAACGCGAATGTGGCTTACATGAAGATGATGTAAGCGATGGCGCGGGCATCTAATGCTCAAAGGTCAGCAGGCCCTAATAAAAAAATAAAAAGCGACGCATCTGCGTTAATGCATGTGAATTA
>NZ_LASY01000069.1:0-2190 GCF_000973155.1 Grimontia sp. AD028
CCTAAAACGCTTAGGGCTAGAACAAAATTTAACCACCAAAGGTCAACAGCCCCTAGCGATGGAGATAGGAGTTCAAGATGAGCGATAACTTACAGCAGATCGTCTACATCAGCAGCGCAGAACACCCTTTCACTGATGAAGAGTTCGCAGAAATGCTCGCCGTGATTCGCGAAAACAATGAAAAACTAGGCGTCACCGGAATGTTGCTTTACAAGGATGGCGACTTCATACAGGTGATTGAAGGCAAGGAAGACATTCTCGCGCCCCTGTTTAAAAAGATTTGCAGTGATTATCGCCACTATTCCATCGTTGAAATGATGCGGAAAGATATTGTCGAACGACAATTCAAAAAATGGAGCATGGGCTTCCATCACATCAACAATGATGACCCAAGATTAGAGGGCTTCAACGCCTTCTTTGATGACGATGCCGATCATGAAGTCGACCCGGGCGACGCGCTTAACCTGTTGCTGGTATTCCGAGAATAGCAGCCATTTCCAAAGACATTAAAAAAGGGTGCCGATGCACCCTTCTTGCTATTTGTTTACTTCACCGCCACGCCCACATCAAGCCGTTCAAACCAATCCAAGAACTTGCCAACATTTTCGCCTGTAAACATTCGGCCATGTTGGGGACACATCATTTCGATATCCAGCTCGCGCACCCGACGAATCCAGTCATTTTTGGCGGTGTTCGATGGCATCCAACGCTGGTGAAACCCTTTCATCTTCGGAATGTGTTCCTCAAAGTCTTCCACTTCCATTGGTGCATCGTCCGCCTCCAGAGCCGCGCCAATATCACCACTCATCAGAATCTTCGCCACTGGGTCGTAAACATGAAAATTGCCTGAAGAATGGAGGTAATGCGCCGGAATGAAGCGGATTTCAACGCCGTTCAACACCAGAGTACCGCCCTCGTCAGCGATTGGAGCGTATTCAATATGCTCCATCCCAAAGTGGCGAACAAATCCTTCCCAAAGCCAGGGAGCATGAAGCTTAGATTCGGTTAAAGCGGTATCCCATAAGCCGAGGGAAGAAATAATGTCTGGATCCTGATGCGAAGCAAAAAGATGCCCAATCTGATTAATCGGTACCTGTTTAACGACGGACGCCAGCATCGCGGAGAAAATCTCTATGCCGCCTGGGTCCATCAACAGCGCGTTGTTATGCGTGCGGATCATATATTGGTTGGTGTCGATGATTTTCTCAGGCTTAGACGGGTCACGCCCGAACATAAACCACTGGTGCGTTTCCCCTGAATAGATTTCCTTTGTGATCATTCGATCTGTCTCCGAAGCGTTTGCGGCTAGAGCAATTAGTATTCGTCTGCCAATTCACGACACAGCGACTGAGACAGCATGACGTGTGTCTGTATTCGATCTGCAGCGGTAGAAACGTTGTCTGCGACAACGTTCAGTCCCTCTTCAAATTTCTTACCGGACTGTGAAGCCTCAACACGCGACATCGCTGACAGCACTGAGGCGGTTTTGATCTCGCGAGCCAAATTTTCCAGTAGCTCTGATAGCGAAGTAACTTCGCGGTAAAACTGGCGGAGCAATTGCGCATGCTCTGCCTTCATGGTTTCAATCGGCTTTTCTATCGTGCCAACGTAAGCTGCGTCTTTACTTATCTTTGCAGCTTTCTTGAAGCATTCCATGGTGCGTTCGTTACGCACCGCAATTGTCGCCAATCTGCTGATGGTGACCGCTTTGAGGTTAATGATGTCTGAGGTTTTTACAGTGGTATCGGCCAACTGATCGATGAAATCAGTAATTGCCCTAAACCCCGCAGCGCCTTGCCCAGCACGTAATGCCAGCGCACGCGCATTGCTTGCGGTAAGTGAAATATCGTTCGCGATTTCCCGGGCTTTATACAACTCCGCCGCGACGACCGCTGCCGTCACAAAGTGATTGTCTGCGTTTGCATCTGTCATGGAGGTATCTGATTTATTAAGACCTTTTATCAGTCTAGACAAGTATTTCTGTCTGTTCAGAAATGAGACAGTATTTCTCTACATTTTGTAGGGTCTGTTGACCTTTGGTAGTTATATTTTGTTCTAGCCCTAAGCGTTTTTGGCGCGGCGAGGTTTGTGCCGCCTAGTTACTCTAAGCAACTACGCCTCAACAAAGCATAAAACGCATAGGGCTGAACCCTCCGGGCAGCGTTTGTGGGGACTTTCTCCTGCGTTATC